>JBBRUH010000422.1:0-4885 GCA_038248005.1 Cytophagales bacterium
AATGCAAACATGGGCGAAGAAGTACTTAATTTAATCTATTCCGAAAGCATTTGTTTTCCGCCATAGGTAAAAGAAAAAACCTATAAGGTTTCGAAAACCTATAAGGTTTGGTTAGAATTAGGTTAGAAAAAACCTATAAGGTTTCAAAAACCTTATAGGTTTGGTTAGAATTAGGTTTGATTTTTGAACCATAAAATTAAAAACTAATAAATTATGAAGTACCAAGATAACTTTGAAACAGATGCTTTTTTCCATGTCTTAAATCACGCAGTAGGTAGCGAAAATCTATTTCGGAATGATGATAATTTCACCTACTTTCTAAAAAAATATAACGAACATACGCATCATGTCTGGGATACTTATGCCTACTGCTTAATGCCTAATCATTTCCATTTTTTAGTAAAGGTTAAGCCTCTTGAGGAATTACAAAAACTGCCTAAATTTTCAGATGATATACATAAGTTTGTGATGCAAAAACTAAGTAATTTGCTCAATGCTTATGCCAAAGCCTACAATATAAAATACAATAGAAAAGGAGCATTATTTCTAGATTTCACAAAAAGGATTGTTGTCAGAGATGAAGAATATTTTTCTACCCTTATCAATTATATTCATCAAAATCCCGTAAATCACGGATTTTGTAAAGATATAAATGCTTGGACTTACTCATCTTATCGGGCTTGTTTATCTACAAAGCAAAGTAAAATCCAACGTCAAGAAATATTGGAGTGGTTTGGAGGCAAACAAAGTTTTCAACAATTTCATCAAGAAAATCCCACAGGTTTACAAGACGATTTAGAATTTATGTGAATAATTTCAAACCTCCTATTACGTCTAGTCTTAACGAAGTGAAACTGCACACAAAGATAGCTTTACAACGATTTGAAACCCTTAGAAGGCTTATCACACTGTATATTTCCCAAAATCACAAAAAAGTCTTAAATTTAACCTTTCTATCATAAAAAAAATTCAAGAATGAATTCTAACAGATAAACATCTCCACCCTCGCCGTTATTAGTCTTACCTTTCGGATTTCCGTTGGAAAGACCAACAACCAACACTCTACAAAATATCATATAACTTTATACCCCAAAATAGATTGGATACCCTGTAAAAATAAAGATTAACTCTGGTATTTTCAAATGAACTTTCATTTAATTTACCTTCACTAAAAATCACTTTATAATACCAAAGATTCAAAATTATGTCTTAGCTTTGTCAGAAGTGAAAATCTATAACCCTCATAGAGTATGTTTAAGTTTTTTAAATGGTTTTTTGGTATTCTTATCTTATTGACTGCCTTGCTAGGTGGGTTTATTTATTTTACGAATTGGTATCCTGCTGGTAATCAGAGTGAAAAGGTAAATAAAGAGGGCAAATCTCCACGTCTTAAAATCAATCAAAAAATAAAAGTATTAAGCTGGAATGTCCAGTATATGGCAGGGAAAGATTTTGTATTTTTCTATGATGATGGGGCTGATGTAGCCAAAAACGTAGCTACTAGGCCCACCAAAGTAGCTATCCGACAGACGCTTAAAGAAGTAGCGAAGGTGATTATAGAAGAAAATCCTGATATTATCTTATTGCAAGAGGTGGACGAGGGAGCGGCTCGCACTGATTATCAAGACCAACTAGAAGAACTTCTTTTGCTTCTGCCAGATGAATACAAGAATTATACTTCTGCATTTTATTGGAAATCTCTCTTTGTGCCTGACCCCAACGTAGCGGGTAGTGCAGGAATGAAACTAAGTATTCTCTCCAAATATGAAATCAAATCTTCTACTCGACATTCTCTGCCTCTGATAGAGTATGACAATTTACCTTTTAATCGGGTGGTCTATGAATGGATTAAAAGACAATTTTACATCAAAAGAGCCATCCAAGAAGTAGCTTTTCCTGTGGAAGGCGGAGAAGATTTCATAGTTTTTAACACACATTTTTCGGCATTTGCACAAGGCTCTAATACCATGCAAAAGCAAGTAGCTAAAGCCAAACAACTCTTAGACAATGCCCAAGCAAAAGGAAACTATTGGATTTTTGGAGGTGATTTAAATCTTCTTCCTCCTGGTAAATCTTTCGAAAAGCTTTCTGCTACTCACCAAGGACTTTACCAAGAAAAAAGTGAAATAGAGGTACTTTTCAAAGACTATCCTGTATTCCCTAGCCAAGCACAAGCTGATAGCAGTAATGCCAAGATGTTTTATACACATTTTCCTAATGATCCTAGAGTAACTACTCCTGACCGAATTATAGATTATATTTTCTACTCACCCAACATTTCCCCCTCGCAGGCTTTTGTAAAGCAGGAGAATACGCTCAGAATTTCAGATCACTTGCCCGTGGTAATGGAGTTTGAGTTAAAAAAGAAATAATTGATTTGTTATAAAAATATTAGTTTATCTCTTTCTGAATTGTGTTATAAAACCAAACCCTCGTTTTGTGTCTTTACGAAACGAAATCAATAGCAGTTTGTACAAAAGCAAACCACGGAAAAGTATCATAAAATAAAACCAAACTATATGTTTGAACTCTTAGACTATATCTATGCCCAAGCAGGTGCTTTAGGTGCAACAGGATTTATATTAGGGGTAATGTTTTTATCCTCTCTGATATATCATCTTATTTTTGGTATTTTGAGATTGAGGTTTATTACCACTTATACCAAAGCTCCTCCTCTTTTAAGGCGTTATTTATATTATCCAGGCTTAAGTTTAATTTTATTATTTAGCTCTACTTTAGCAATATATTACATCAAAGAACATGCTGCTAGTCAAGTACTTAGTTATGTAAACCATGCATATCAGATTTTATTTATCCTCACTGTTGCGGCACTTATCAGACGAACAAGTGCTGTCATTCGTGAGGTTCTGATTAGCTATTTTGATACCAGTAAAGAGAATAATCTCCGTTCTAGGCAGATACTGACACAGTTTAAACTCATTGATCGCATTATATCTTTTGTGGTAGTACTTTTTGCTATCTCGTTTATCTTACTCACTTTTGATTCTATTCGTCAGGTAGGTTTGGGCTTACTTACTTCTGCAGGTTTAATCGGTATTGTGATTGGTTTTGCAGCTCAGAAGAGCATTGCCAATGTAGTGGCTGGAATTCAGGTAGCTTTTGCACAACCTATTCGTCTGGATGATGTAGTCATTGTAGAAAATGAATGGGGCAAAATAGAAGAAATCACTTTGACGTATGTTACTATCAGAATTTGGGATGAAAGAAGGTTAATTGTCCCCCTTAATTACTTTATAGAAAAACCTTTCCAAAACTGGACAAGGCAATCTTCTGATTTAATAGGAACTGTATTTATTTATACAGATTATAATGTACCATTAGATGAGATGCGTAAAGAGCTTGATCGACTTTTAGAAAATAATCCTCTCTGGGATCACAATGTAAAAGTGCTACAAGTAACCGAAGCTACCGAGAAAAGTATCCAAGTAAGGGCATTGATGAGTGCAAGAAATGCTCCACAAGCTTTTGATTTGAGATGTGAAGTAAGAGAGGGACTCATCGTATTTTTACAAAAAAATTATCCAGAATCACTTCCTCGTACAAGAATTGAAATAGAAAAAGATGGAAGAGCTTATTTAGAAGATAAGAAATTGAATGGAGGAATGAAGAATTGATTTAATGAAGGACTGATTTAGCGAATGTTTTATCAAAGCCTTCAAGCCTTCAATCCACGAGCCTTCAAGCCTTCTCACTTCTACCACCACCCTTAAGCCTTCATCATAGGCAAACCTAAGAGAGAATCTGTATTGGCGTGTTCTGCCAATGCAAAATCAAGCACTTCGTAGGCGTAATCTATATAATGAAACTTCAAATCTTTTATGTATTCCTCCTTGATTTCACCAATGTCTTTGCGGTTTTTGCTGCAGAGAATAATCTCTTTGATACCTGCTCTTCTGGCGGCTAATATTTTTTCTTTGATACCTCCTACTGGCAATACTCTTCCACGCAGTGTAATTTCACCTGTCATGGCAAGCCTGTCTTTTAGCTTGCGTTGGGTAAAGATAGAAGCCAAAGAAGTAAACATGGCTATTCCTGCCGAAGGACCATCCTTAGGAACAGCACCAGAAGGAACGTGTACGTGCAGGTCATACTCATTGAATACTCTTTCGTCTAATTGTAACTCTGGGGCAATTGATTTTAGATAAGAAAATGCTGTAGAAGCTGATTCTTTCATCACTTCGCCTAAGTGTCCAGAGAGCGTCATTTTACCCTTTCCTCTGCTAAGACTTGATTCTATAAATAAAATCTCACCGCCTACGGGTGTCCAAGCCAAACCTATCACGATGCCTGGGATTTCTATACTTTGGTATTGTTCTGTATCATATTTTTCAGGTCCTAAAAGATACTTACGGCCTCACTATTGATAAGCGTATTGTATTCTTCTTCAAAAGCAATGGATTTGGCTACTTTTCTTGAGATTGCCCCTATTTCTCTTTTAAGACTTCTTACACCAGATTCACGGGTATAATCTTCTATAATCTTAGAAATGGCTTTGGGATCAAATTTAATATCTTTTGCTTTGAGTCCATGGTCTTCCCTTTGCTCTGGAATAAGATGTTTTTTGGCAATTTCTATTTTTTCCTCAATGGTATATCCATTGATTTCAATGATTTCCATTCTGTCTCTCAGGGCAGGATGAATGGTATCTAATGAGTTGGCAGTAGCCACAAAAAGCACATTGGATAAGTCATAGGTTACTTCCAAATAATTATCCATAAAGCTGTTATTTTGCTCTGGATCTAATACCTCTAAAAGTGCAGAAGCAGGATCACCACGCATGTTAGAAGAAACCTTGTCTATTTCATCCAAAATAAAAACAGGATTGGATGACTGTACTTTTTTGATGTTTTGTATAATCTTACCT
>JBBRUH010000423.1:0-4872 GCA_038248005.1 Cytophagales bacterium
CTTGAAAGTACACCCAGTTACGGTGGTAAATGGATTATTAGGTGAGCCATGCTCGCAAGCATTGGCTTCAAAATTAAATCTAAACTGCCAGCTTTCGTAGTTGATAGTAACTCCTTCGGGGCTTCTTTCACAGTGAAAAGCAGTCTGAAAATAAGGTTTACCATCAAAGTTTGTGTTATTTACCAAAGCACCAGAGCAAAGCCCTGAACCTGTAGAAGTAGCTACTACTATTCGTGCCACAGATCTTTTGTGTTCTTGCCAATTTTGTGCTGGTGGGCAAAGAACATTAATATTACAAGTGCCACTAATGTCTGAAGTTTTATAACTTGACTTGAGCCTGTATTCATCTGGATTTTCTTCTACCTCTTCCCATTGAATAGGTTTAAAACCATAATCGATTCTGGTGATGTGCATAGAGCCTTTACCACGCACATTTGCTGGCTCGTAATATTCTATAATGAGATTATCCCCTTCTAATACTTCAGAAGTAAATGTCTTATGCTCTTGATTATGACGTTCTGTAAAAGCACCTAATACAGTATTTTGTAAGTCATTATAGACAAATAATTTAGCACCTTCTGGCATCACAAAGTCTTTGGCAATGAGGTGTAATGAAATCGCATCGATGGCATAAATTCTTAGTTGCCATATTCTGTCTCCATTAGGGAGGTCTATCCAAGTACCAGAGTTATTCCAATCAAAATCAACATATACTGCCTTGGCGAAAGGGCTTGCGGGTAACAAGCCTGCTTCGATATCTGATTTGATTTCAGACTGTTTAGGCACATCAATAGATTTAGTTTTTAAACGGGTACCTGGATTGGAAGCAACTACTTGCTTAAAATACTGGCTAAAGCTGTAAGGGGTTCCTCCCTCACTTACCTGAGCCTCTGATACTCCTGTATATAAAACACAAAGGATGAAGCTTAGAAGTAATTTTGAGTATATATTTTTTATCATAATAGAGAAATTTTAAAAGTACTTTGATATTAAATTTGAGAAATTTCTTTTCAAGTAGTAACGAGTTTTTGAATATTTAAAACGACTTTAATTTGGCAGATAATTAATTTTCTTTTTTCTAAAAATACGACTTTTGCTAGAATAAAGGAAATTTTTCTTAAATTTAGCAATAGATTGATAGTACTATCAATCTATTGCCTTCTAGATATTTTCTTATGGTTTGAGGTGATATGATGATTTTAGTCCTATTATTAGAAAGTGATTTATCAAAGGTAGTTTATATTTTAATTTTTTTGTAAATGATTGATTATAAAAATTTTATTGACAAAATTGATTACTCACAATTATTTATTCCATAGAAAATCACATCTCAAATCATATTTATTCTATAATTATTTTCTTAGTGATGACACCATTTGAAGTTTGAATTTTCACCAAATAAAAGCCTTTACGAAGTGATTTTGTATCTAGTGTTATAGAGCGATTACCTCCTCCTAATTGAGTATCAAAAGAACTAACTTCTGTTCCGTTAGCAGAGAGTATTTTTAGCCCTACTTTTCCTTGATAATTAGGAATCTCTATAGAGACCTGATTTTGTTGTGAGGGGTTTGGAAATACTGTTAAACCTTTAAATGTTTCTTCTGCTAGATTGGTAACAATGCTATTTCCAGATAACAGGGTAGAAGTTAAAAATACAGGAGGGTTACAAGAATATTCTAACACAGTGACAAAATAATTTTCAGTAGCTTCCAAATCTCTTGCTATAATATTATTTAGACTTGTACCTCTATAAATTACAAAGGCATTGCCTATAGTAGAAGTAGAGGTGGCAATATTGGGGTTAAATGAATAAGAAATACCATTCACGGGCATGTCTGCTGCCGTAAAATCAGAGCCTTTCTTGAGAAGTACAATACTGCCTTCGCCATTTCCTCTTTGCCAAGTAATTCCTAACTCTAATAAAGTAGAGTTATCAAGCACTAGACCTGATGGAGCAATGCTAGGAGTTGCATCTTCTACTTCGATGCTAATTAAATCATCTGCGATATTCTGGTCATTAGATAATTGTGTGATAGCTTCTATGCTATAGATATCAAAGTTTGTCAAATCTAAATCTACTTCAAAAGTAACATCTTCACCTACTGCAATACTTGAGACATTAAAAGTGGTCTGAGAAACCACTACATCATTATTTAAGGCTTGAACGCTCACAGGGACATCATTGAGTGTGCTATTTCCACTGTTCCGTATTGTTACAGAAAAAGGTGTTTCGGTGCTTAACTCACATTCTGTAACGGATAAACTAAGGGCTATTGGTCTTACATTGAAAGCAACATCTTGAAATAATATCCAACCCATATCTTTAAACATACCTCTAGTAACTGAACCAATATCATGAGCTACTTCTGCACTGCCATTAAACGGGGTCATAAGAGCATGAGGTGTGCCTCTTGGGTAAGTAACCTCATCTAAGTGAGAATAAGTAGAGCCACCTGAAAAAGTAATAGGAGCATAAATACGAGGTCTATCGCCATCAAGTCCTTCTTTACCAAAGAATCCATTCCAAAAGAGATTATTACTTGTGAGAGTAGCTATCTGCGCAGCAGATCCAAAAGGCAAGTTTAAAACAGGAGTGGCTTCACCAGTTTCAATATAAGTATCATAGATGCCAGTACTAATTCCAGTAAGTCCTGCATTTCCCGAGAATCCGAAGCCATGACCCATTTCATGGAGAGCAATCGTTACAAAGTCAGTTTGACCAGCAGCAGGCTGTCCATCTGTACCAAAATAAAAATTAAATCCACTATTAAAAGTGATATTAAAATCTGCTTGCCCAGGTCTCAAATCTACTCCTGCAATTGCATCAGCCAAGGCAGAATTATAAATTAAAGAAGAAGAAGGAGCATTTGGGACATTGGTAAGTCTAGGAGTAGATGCAAATGCGATGGTATTAGCACTAGAAAAGCCTTGATTGGTATAAGTAGCATTGATTACGATAGGAACTGTAGAGATTATTTCATTTTCCCAGATGGCTGTGGCATACTCAAAAGCAGCAATTGCTTGAGGTGGATACCCATTATAATTTATGACAATGTTACTACCTGCTTTGGTACTAGGAGTAATCTTTCTTTTAGGAGGGATAAATGAATATTCGTTATCATCCAAATCAATATAGCAAGTATCAAATTTTGGGGATAGCTCTATCACTTGCCCAAAACTCTGATTGCTATAAAATAGTATGGTTGATAAAATCAGGAATGATGTTAAATTTATTTTCATTGTGGTATATGTTTGGTAGATTATTATTTAAGAATATTTTGTACTCAAAAGCATATCTAAATATCTGAGTACACAAAAATACTAAAACTTTATTAGCCTTCAAATGTGAATATCTATTATTTATGCCACAAAAGATAAAAAAGCAAAAATTTAATTTCTTCTTATTAATTTTAGATTGATTTCCGAATGGACTAATAGTTTTGGATTGAATCTTTAAGTATTTACTAGATTTGATGCGATATAAAAAATAATATTCTTTATATTAAAAAAGCCTAAGAATTCACGAATTCTTAGGCTTTTTTTGCGTCTTATAAAATCAATTTTTTAGAGAGGTTTACCTGGCTTGATAGGCTTTGTACCATCCGTATTATCAGGTGTAGCGATAGATTCACGCATTTCTGTATCAGCCTTGATATTTTCCATTTTGTAATAATCCATAATGCCTAGTCTCCCTGAGCGAAATGCCTCAGCAATAGCCTGTGGAATTTGGGCTTGAGCTTCTATTACTTTGGCTCTTGCCTCTTCTGCTTTGGCTTTCATTTCTTGCTCTAAGGCTACAGCCATGGCACGTCTTTCTTCAGCTTTGGCATCAGCTACTTTAAGGTCGGCAGTGGCTTGCTCAATAGAAAGTTTTGCACCGATGTTTTCACCTACGTCCACATCTGCAATATCAATAGAAAGAATCTCAAAAGCCGTACCTGCATCTAAGCCACGCTTAAGCACTAGCTTAGAAATAGTATCTGGATTTTCTAATACTTCTTTATGACTTCTTGCCGAACCAATTGCAGATACAATGCCCTCACCTACACGAGCGATAATAGTATCTTCTCCTGCACCACCTACAAGCTGTGAGATGTTGGTACGGACAGTTACACGGGCACGGGCACGAAGCTGAATCCCGTCATCTGCTACAGCAGCGATTAAGGGAGTATCAATTACGCGTGGATTTACAGAGGTCTGCACCGCTTCAAATACATTTCTACCTGCAAGGTCTATAGCGGTAGCTTGCTTAAAACCAAGACCAATATTGGCTTTTTCGGCAGAGATAAGTGCTCTGATGACTAAAGGTACATTACCACCTGCCAAAAAGTGTGTCTCTAATTCATCAGTTGTGATTTTTAGCCCAGCTTTGGTAGCTGTGATAATAGATTCTACGATTAATCTAGGCGGTACACGGCGAATACGCATAAAAACCAATGTGAACAAGTTAATGGATACACCTGAAAATATAGCCGTGAGCCATAAATTTACAGGAACGAAGTAGAGAAAGGTAAAGAATCCTATGATTCCTATGATTAGAATGACAAGTACTGAATATTCACCCATGTTAATTATAAGTTTTAGGCTCGTTAGTGTTTAATAATTTATATTGCAATATGTGCAGAAATATTGATATTATATAGTTAAACTGAAAATTTTATGCCAATTCATCTTGTAATAGCCAAATAACATCTGGTTTGCCTGTTTTTTCTTGCCACTCTACTTCTACGTATTGGCTATTGAGTGTGTTTACTTCTTGTCCTAGGTAATCAGGTGCTATGGGAAGATGCCTTGAATAACGGCGATTGATAAGTGTTAAAAGCTCTACTTTTTTGGGTCGTCCAAAGGCAAGCATCGCATCTAAAGCAGAGC
>JBBRUH010000424.1:0-4861 GCA_038248005.1 Cytophagales bacterium
AACCATAGATTGCGGCAGAAGCTGCATCTTTCAAAATCTCTATAGAAGCAATGTCATTGGGGTTCACACCACCTAAAGAACCGTTGTTACTACCTTGAGAACCAATGTTTAGGTTAGATAACTGAATACCATCTACGATGATAAGAGGCTCATTACCAGCACCAACTGATCCTATTCCACGTATTTGAAAGTTTACACCACCACCAGGCTGACCACTAGTAGAAGCGATGTTCACACCTGCGATACGACCTTGGATAGCTTTATCAAAACTTTGTACTGGCATAAACTCAATTACTTCTCCTTTAAGAGTAGAGATTGAGCCTGTAGTACTTCTTTTATCTTGGATACTATAACCAGAGATGATTACTTCACCTAGTTGTGTAGTATCCTCATCCATTGAAATGGACATTTGCGATTGAGCACCTACGAGTTGCTCAGTAGTTTTCATACCTACCGCTTTGAATACAAGAACTGCATTTGTTGGAACTGTGATTTCATAGTTTCCATCAATGTCAGTAATTGTTCCGTTGGTAGTTCCTTTTTCGAAAACACTTACTCCTGGTACGCCTTCTCCTATTTGAGAGGTTACCCTTCCTTTCACTGCTTTGTTTTGTGCAATGGCTGAGAAAGCGATTGCAAACACGAGAAACAGCGTTAATAGTAATTTTTGCTTCATTTTTTAATAATTTAAGATTACTTTTTTATTATTATTTAGCAAACCTAATCAAAAAATTATTTATTTAAAATATTTTACAAACAAATTTATTTTGATTACGTAGCATTTTAATTATTCTGCAAGTTACAATTTAAGAAGAATATTCTATAATTTTTTGCTTGATAAAATGCTAAATGTCATCTTTCTGACCTTTTTATATAGCGAAAGTATGCTCATTATCAGCAATTTAGCTATTTTTAATAATGAATATCTATAGAAACCTCCATAAAGACTTATTTTTTTAGTTTATTGACGAAATAGTTCTATTAAATTTTGTGTAACCTTCTTCCCTTTACCTTAAACATATTTTTCCTTAATGTTAATTTTCCGTGAAAGTTTTATGAATTTTTACAAAATAAGATAATTCATAATAATTGTTGTAAATCCACTCCTAGTATTTATTTTTGAAAATAAATTAACTATTATACTTTATGAAATCACGGTTGTTGTTTTTTATTTTTCTTGGAATAAATTGTACTATTCAAGCACAAGAAAAAAATCCTGTATTACAATCTGCTCAAAATTTCACCCGTTTAATGATTCTTTCCTTTGTGATTATTGTGGCATTGTGGGCTTTGGTATGGTTTCGCAGGAAAAGAAAATAGAATTATTTATGCTATTTTAATTAAAATTCAGTTTATTTAATCTATTTTTATGATATAAATCTCCTATTTATATCTTTTTTAAATGTAAAAAAAGTACAAAATATGCTAACTCAAAAAAGTATCAAAATATTTTTATTAATTATAATTATTTTTGGACTGTTACGCTGCAATCTTAAAGATACAAGCCAACATAAAGTAACTGACTTAGGCTCTCCTGATGAAGAAGCTAGTGTGCGTATAAATAATACTTTTAATCTACAAGGGCATAGAGGAGCTAGAGGTTTGATGCCCGAAAATAGCATTCCTGCTTTTAAAAAAGCAATAGATTTAGGGGTAAAGACCTTAGAATTAGATATAGTAGTAAGCAAGGATAATAAAATGATTATATCTCACGAGCCATTCTTTTCTCCTGAGATATGTCATGATTCCAAAGGAGATACTATCCAGCCTGCTCAAGAAGAAAAATATAATATTTTCCAATTTACTGCCGAAGAGATTCAAGCTTTTGACTGTGGAAGCTGGGGTAACCCTCGCTTTCCAGAACAAAAATCTCAAAAAACATATAAACCTACTCTTAAAGAAATGGTCTATCAAGTAGAAGCTTATTTAGAAGAAAAACAACTCCCAAAGGTGTTTTATAATATTGAAACTAAATCTTCTCCAGAGGGAGATAGCATTTTTCACCCTGCTCCAGATGAGTTTGCCCGTTTGCTTTATGAGGAGATTAAAGATTTAAAAATACTGGATAGGGTCTTTATTCAATCTTTTGATGTCAGAACTTTGCAGGCATTCAAGCGATTAAATGAGGAGATTCCCTTGGTTTTACTAGTAAGTAATACGAAGGGTATTGAGACTAATCTTAAAGAGTTGGGTTTTACACCTTCGGTATATAGCCCTGAATATAGGATGCTTACGGTAGCCGAAGTCAAAAAAGCCAAAGAATTGGGCATGAAGGTAATCCCTTGGACTGTCAATGAACCTGATGATATGCGAAAAATGCTCAGACTAGGAGTTGATGGTTTGATTACTGATTATCCTAATCGCTTTAATAAATTGGTTAAGAAGGATTAGAGATTGGATTAAGTAACTTGGGGCAATGCCCCAAGTTTTAATGTTCAAGCCTTTCAAGCTATTTATATTAGTTAAATTTGTTACAAACTGGTTATCAGCACTTTAATTTTTTTATAACCACATAGATACAAAGGAAACATAGAAAATTGCTTATGAAAAGCACCTATACTAGGCAACAGAGCTCATTATTCTAAGATTTTCAAATGAAAATTTGTGTAAGTAACTAAAAATCAATAAGTAACAATTCTATTAAAGAAACTATTCCAGTTATTAATCTCTTAATAACTGACTAGCCTTGTTTCTTAAATTAAGCTTCTGCTACTTTCAATACTAATTTACCGAGGTTCTCACCTTTAAAAAGCATGAGCAAGGTATCAGGAAAAGCATCAATATCTTTATCTACCACGTGTTCTTTGGCTTTGAGTTGGTTGTTTTTCATCAAACCTACCATGTCTATTACTGCCTCACGGTAGCGAGGTGCATAATCAAAAACAACGAATCCTTCCATTCTTGCACGATTTACGAGCAAAGATAGGTAGTTGCTTGGGCCTTTTACAGGTGTTGTATTATTGTATTGAGAGATAGCTCCACAGATAGGGATTCTAGCTCCACGGTTGATTCTGGTAAGTAATAGGTCTAAAATATCTCCTCCTACATTGTCAAAATAGATATCTACACCTTTGGGCGTTGCTTCTTTTAAGGCTTGCTTAAAATCATCACTTTTATAATCTACACAGGCATCAAACCCAAATTCTTCTACTACATACTTACATTTATCTGGGCCACCAGCAATGCCTACTACATGCAAGCCTTTAGCTTTAGCTACTTGTCCCACTACAGAACCTACTGCACCTGCTGCACCTGAAATCACGATGGTTTCACCTTCTTGAGGTTTTCCTAAGTCCATTAGCCCAAAATAAGCTGTCATCCCTGGCATTCCTAATACTCCTAGATAAGTCTGTAGAGGAGCAATGGAAGTATCTACTTTTACCAAACTTTCGCCATTAGAAACAGCATACTCTTGTACACCAGAAGCCCCTGTTACAAAATCACCTTCTTTAAAATTTGAATTCTTAGAGGCTACTACTTTGCCTGCTGTACCTGCACGCATTACTTCATCTATGCCTACAGGGGGAATATATGATTTACCGTCATTCATCCAGCCACGCATAGCAGGGTCAAGCGAAATGTACATTGTTTTGATAAGTAACTCGCCTTCTTTTAGCTCAGGTACTGATTCTGTTACGATGTTCCAGTTTTCTGCATTTGGCATCCCTACAGGGCGTTTTGCAAGGCGACATTGTTTATTTTGTATCATAATTAATAATTGTTAAAGTACTATAAAACCCTATTGAAAATATAAAAGAGAATTAATTGTTTGATTTTAAGGTTCATCATCTATTTTTAGGAATTAAAATTCTTACCGTTTTTTACATTTTTCTGGAAAAGCCCATATATTTACGTACACGCTCTAGCACTTCCATGGCTACAAAGCGAGCCTTCGCTTCTCCTTTTTCCAAACGCTTTTCGAGTTCTTGTATATTATTGATATAAAAATCAAAAGCTTTGCGAGGCTCTCCGTATTTCTCTAAAATCAGCCCTAAGAGTTCTTTTTTAGCATGTCCATAGCCATAGTTTCCATTTTGATAATTTTGACGCATCTGCTGAGTTGCCTCAGGACTTGCCAAAAGGGCATATATCTTATAGACATTGCAAGTATCAGGGTCTTTAGGTTCTTCTAAAGGAGTGCTATCTGTTACAATACTCATCACCTGTTTTTTTAATTCTTTTTCAGGCAAAAATGTATCAATGATATTGTTATAAGACTTGCTCATCTTCTGCCCGTCTATGCCTGGAATGGTTTTGACATCTTCATTGATTTCAGACTCAGGCAAGACAAAAATCTCTGTATCATAATGTGTATTGACTCTTTGGGCTAAATCACGCGTGATTTCAAGGTGCTGGTTTTGGTCATCACCGACTGGCACGTAATCCGCTTTATAAATCAATATGTCGGCGGCTTGAAGTGTCGGATAATTGAGCAATCCACTGCCGACCGTCTCTTGAGCCGCAGCCTTCACCTTGTACTGTGTCATGCGTTCCAACCAGCCAACAGGTGTGCAGCAGCCCAAAATCCATGCCAAGTAAGTGTGCGCTGGAACATCCGACTGCAAAAAGATAATCGACTCGTCAGGATTGATACCGCAAGCCACATATAACGCAGCAACTTCGCGCGATTTTCGCCGTAATTCAGGCGGATTGACCGCTTCCGGCACCGTCAAGGTGTGCAAGTTGGCAACCATAAACAGGTTGTTGTATTGACTCTGGTTAGCCGCCCACAAACTGAGCGCACCTACATAATTACCGATGTGCAAAATTCCAGTTGATTGAATACCAGACAAAACCGTTTTCTTGGGCAGAGCCTTTTGTTGAGTGGCTTCATATGGCAGAGTAATCGCATCCATTTTCA
>JBBRUH010000425.1:0-4847 GCA_038248005.1 Cytophagales bacterium
AACTAGATACATTAAATGGAGGGGCTAACCTATTAGAACCCCCTATTTATTGGACAAGTACAGGAAATAATACTCGCTTTTTTTTCCAGTTTCGCACCAATCCTGCACCTTATAAAGTAAAGATTCATATCAAACCCCAAGAAAGGGGGATTTATTATTTGGAGGTATTGACACAACCTGGAAAATTAAGAGCAAATAACAATGCTTATCGGGCTGGAGTGGTAATGGGTTTTGAGGTAAATGACCCTCATTTAGATATATTATTGCCTTATTCTGGTTTTGATGTTATAGTAGCTACAATGTATGAGCAAATTGCAAGAGGAGTAGGGTATTATGCTTTTAGAGTAGAATAATCATTAAAAAGCCCTCTTTTGTGATGGGAGGGCTTTTTTAGTTTGATATTTAGATATTTGAATCCAAAACTGGAATATGACCTCGCACCAAGCAGGGGTTGAAAAATAAAATCACAAAAAAATACAAATTTTATTCTGCTTATATTGAAACAAGTGCTATATTTGCACCGTAAGTAATTTAAGAACAGAAAAATAATTACACTCATGTTATACACTCAATTACATAACTCAACAAATAGCTTTAAGCAATCCAAAACAACATATAGTTCGTTTAGTGGACGCTATCGTGGTTTTAGTTCGGGTCAATGGATGTATAATAGAGGAATTTGATATAGATTTTTTCTAACATCACTAGAAAGCCCGAACTATTCAAAGTAGTTCGGGCTTTTTATTTGCCTATATTTCATCATACATCATAATTTGTCTAAAAATAGTAATCTAAGAAAAATACAATTTCTTGGGGTGAGATAGTATTGCTTGTATATTAGGCAGATGACAAAGTGATAAGGTAGTTATGTGAAAATATTTTGGGTATGATAGAAAGGAAAAACAATCTCTTTTCGCTTGTTAACCCAAAAATGTGGAAGTAGCCGAGTTGGTCAAGGCATTGGACTGAAAATCCAGGGATATAGGTTCGAATCCTATCTTTCACACAGTTGATTCGCTTGTAGCTCAGTGGTAGAGCTTCTCACTTTTAATGAGAAAGTCGTAGGTTCGAACCCTACCGAGCGAACTTTTTTAAGGAGAAATGCCAGAACTGGTTGATTGAGACAGTCTGCTAAACTGTTTACACCTTGTGTTGTGGGTTCGAGTCCCAGTTTCTCCTCCAAATAATAAATGGAAGTACGCCAAAGTTGGAGAGTTGGGACGGTCTGTAAAACCGTTGCTTTAGAGCTGAGTAGGTTCGAATCCTACTACTTCCACCAAAAAACAGTGTCGTAGAGTTTATATCAAACCTATAAGATAAATGAGTTTAACCACTCAAGTAATAAATTAAAACAAGGTGAATATTGATTTTAATAAATCACTCATTATCAGATTATTACAAACTAATAAAACTCATAATTTATAACTCATCTCTTACTAAATCCTTTAAACAACAAAAAAATGACTGCCCCTAATAAAGATATAAAATTTCCTTTACCTCATTATGATAGGCTTTGTTTTTTGAAGAATATCATCAGCAATCCTCGTATCATTGTAGGAGATTATACTTATTATGATGATTTTGAAGATGTCAAAAATTTTGAAAAAAATGTCAAATATCATTTTGACTTCATTGGAGATAAACTCATCATTGGTAAGTTTTGTATGATTGCTTCTGATGTTACATTCATTATGAATGGGGCAAATCACCTTTCGGAAGCGATTACTTCTTACCCTTTTGCTATCTTTGGCAATGGCTGGGAGCATGCCATGGAAGGCAAGCAATACCCTAGTAAAGGAGATACCATCATCGGGAATGATGTCTGGATTGGCTTCAATGCTACAATCATGCCTGGCATAAAGGTCGGAGACGGAGCCATCATTGCTACCAACTCTACCGTTACCAAAGACGTATCTCCCTACAGCATCGTAGCAGGAAACCCAGCAAAAGAAATCAGAAAACGCTTTTCGGAGGCTGAAATAGAGAAACTAATCAAGATGGCTTGGTGGGATTGGGATATAGATAAAATCACTCAGAATGTGCATTTACTGACTGGAAAAGAGATAAATGTATTGTAAAAATAATAAACGATTATGAAATTTAATTAAAATACATATTCCTTGCTGTGCTTGAACCATCACCATGTTTTGTGACACGCAGAACACACCTGACATTATATTTTAAGTGAAAACGACATTTTAAGATATACCCTTAAAAATATAATACTACTAAAACCGTAATTACATTTAATAATTCATACATTTAGAAAAAATAATCAAATGAAATATAACATAGATTGGCTCAAAGAAGCCATTACACAAGGCAAGCACTTTGACTATCTACTTTTCTGGGGGCATAGCGTTTCGGGCAAGGGCAATATTACCCAAACCTGTCTCAGTCAGTGGTATCCTACCAGTTTTACAGAAAATGACATTGAATACAAAACGGCAGAGCATTTTATGATGTCAAAAAAAGCCTTACTCTTTGGAGATGAGGAAATGAACAATCAGATTTTGGAAAGTGCTACACCCAATGAAGCAAAAAAATTAGGCAGAAAAGTCAAAGACTTTGATGATAAGCTGTGGCTTGCACACCGATACGAGTATGTGAGACACGGAAATATTTTGAAGTTTTCTCAGCACGAAAAGCTCAAAGAATTTTTGTTTAATACATGGCAGAAAGTCATCGTAGAGGCAAGTCCTTATGATAAAATTTGGGGAATAGGTCTAGGAAAAGACAGTCCCGAAGCCCAAAACCCTGATACTTGGCAAGGGCTAAATCTATTGGGCTTTGCATTAATGGAAGTAAGGGAAAAACTTCTTAGCCAGTAAAATTATGATTTGAAAGCGTGATTCGTTCACTTGAAGAGTTGCAAATAGGCAATTCAGGTCGGGTTTCTTTCAAAGCCATTCATCTAGCATTTTTGTTGAAGTATAGATTTTACTCATTGATTTCTAGGTACTTAGATTGGTTTTGTTTTTAAAATCTTAGAATAATTAGTTTTGAAACCTAATACTGAGAGCTTTTCATACGTAAATATTTATGTATTCTATGTGCCTATGTGGTTAAGAAAATATAAAATATTGATATTCATGGCATAAGAACTCTTATGAATAAATCAGTATTTCATCAAAAAAATGAAGTCTTTAAAAGATTTTTTTTGTAAAATAACAGTCCTAAGGCACAGTAATTTGGGCGACCGAATTCGCAAAACAAGCTAGATTCTGATATGACAAAATGAGAGCAAAGCTAATTACTTTCTCTTGCAAATCTCTCTGAGATGTAGAATTGTCGGCTCACTGCCTCATTCATTTTTGATAATGAACGGTAAGAGCGTCAAGGCTTTTAAGGCTAATTTCCTTTTTGAATGTAGCCTCTTTTAAAGATTTTATAACTTATTCAAATAATCTATATCCTGCAACTTCGGTGCGAAGCTGACACTTTTAGAAATTTCTAGTATAATCATCACTTTGCTCACACATCAAATAAAGCCTTTAAGAAATGGTTTTTAAAAAAAAATGTGTAATTTCGTTTTTAGATACAATTATGAGATATTTAACGATTAAATGACAATGGATTATTCAGATGACCGTCTCCAACGCTACATTAATAAAATGCTTCTATTACAAGATGATCAGCGTGAAAAACCCATGACTGATCAAGAATTAAAGGAGATTGCCCTCGAAATAGGGATGAGCGAAGAAGATTGGAAAGCTTCACAAGAAACTGCCAAAGCACACCTCAAAAGTGGTCAGGGACACCTCACTTATGGAAACTGGAAAGGTGCCATTCAAGAGCTTGAGCAAGCCAATGCCCTTAATCCCAATAGTGTAGAAGCAACCTACGGCCTTGCCAATGCTTACAAAGAAAGCTGGATAGAAACTAAAAACCTACAAGACCAAAATCTAGCCGAAAAATATGCACAAAGAGCTTTGCAGCTCCAGCCTGGTCATTCTCCTTCACTGCAAGTTTTGGGAGCTTTGAGAGATACAGAAAGAGAGGTCAAGCAAAATAATACTACCCGTAATTACGTCCTTGCAGCAGTTGCAGGGGTGGTTTTATTGATAGCAATTATTTTTTATACTTTATTGAGCAATTCAGCATCAGCGACTAAAGAAGAAGTAGCCAAAAAATGGGCTCAAGTAGAAAATGTTTATCAACACCGTGCAGACCTCATTCCGCAGCTTGTCAGTACTGTCCAAGCTTCTGCTAACTTTGAAAAAGAAATCCTTGATAAAGTAATAGAAGCTCGCTCAGCATTAGGCTCATTGAATGTTGATGCAACTAAACTCAGTGAATCTGATTTAAGTAAGTTTCAAGAAAAACAAAGTAAAATGTCTGCTGCTCTCAATGATTTGATGTTTGCTTCTCAAAAAAATCCTGAATTACGTACAAGTCAAGCTTTTCGTGATTTGCAAGTCCAGATAGAAGGATCACAAAACCGAATCTCCGTAGAGCGAAAAAGATACAATGAATCCATAGCTAGTTATAATAATTTCACCAATACCTTCCCTGGCACCTTACTAGGTCTCAATGAAAAAGCCTATCTAAAAATGGAAAAAGGAGCGGATGAAGTACCTGTAATCAAATTTGAATAAATGGTTTTATCGTTTTATTGTTTTACTGTTGAATGGTTTTATCGTTTTACTGTTGAATGGTTTTATCGTTTTATTGTTGAATGGTTTTATCGTTTTATCGTTTTATTGTTTTATTGTTGAATGGTTTTATCGTTTTACTGTTGAATGGTTTTATCGTTTTATTGTTGAATGGTTTTATCGTTTTATTGTTTTATTGTTTTATTGTTTTATTGTTTTATTGTTTTATTGTTTTATTGTTTTATTGTTGAT
>JBBRUH010000426.1:0-4829 GCA_038248005.1 Cytophagales bacterium
AATAGATGAAACCGAAGAAGAACTAGGGCAAGCTCTTAAACTACCCGAATGGGAAGAAGTAAACAGAACTCATATTGAAAATGTATTGCCTAAGATAGAGTATTAAGGATAAACCTTCTCAAGACTAGACTTTCTAAATCTCAAAAACTCAGAAAGTCTACACAAAAAAGAAAAACTCTTACCTTTCAATATTACTAGGGATTTCTATGATGAAATCAGGGGCGATGATTTCAAGCTTTCTGGGTTTTATGCTTACTTTTTTCCAAGCACTTACTTTATTTTCACCTTGATCTATTTTGGTTTGCCATTTAGAATTGGTATTGATTTCTATTCTTTTGGTATTATCGAGGGTGATATAACCTGTTGCATTAATGCTTGCAGCGATATTATCTACCAGTCCATAGTGCAGAAGTCCTTCATTGTAGTTACGGATTCTAAATACTATCTCATTACTACCTTCTAGGAGATAATTTTTGATATTGATAAATCTGATTTTTTCCTGCTGGAGCATGTTATTTTTTGCATTTCTAACGATAGATTTATCCACAAACTGACCATTAATATACAGTTCAGCAGAGGTCTCTGAGATGTATTGTAAGATAGCACGGCTAGAAGGAGCATTAAGATACACCAAAGTCCTGAAAGTAGAAATACTGGCACATTTAGCCCCATTATTTATTTCACAATCATAAATCCAATCACTTTGCAAAAGAGGGCTTTCTATTTTATTGAGTAGAATCTCAGACTTTAAATTAGAATAATAGGTAATTAATAAATCAAATTTATATAAGATTAAATCAAGGCTATTGCCTCCGACATAAAATTGTTTCCAAACTATCTCAAATTCATCTTTGAGTGTTTTCAAATCAAAAGTAATACTATCTACTCTGACTATCATGTCAAAGATATTCTGTACTTTATTATTTTTAAGGTCTTCTATCTCTAGTTCCATAGAGATTTTGGAAGCAAAAGTTTTTAAAAAATGCTGATGCAGTTTATATAAATTACTTTGGTTTTTTAGTAAGGTGATCTGTATTGAAGTACTATCTTGATTGGCGATAAGTGCGTTTAGCATCTCAAAGATAGGATTAGAGGTCTTGACTGTCTTCAAAAGAGCTTCTTTGCGTAGCAAAGGAGTCAAATCTTCTGGTAAATCTTCTGGCTTAGATAATGGAGAGAGTGCAGGGTGTCGCCAAAACTCATCCCAATTAACTAAATTTTCTGCTTCGGCAAAAAGGCTATGAAGTTGCTTGAGTTCCTTTGAATTTGATTGGTAAGTAGAATTAAAGTATGAGTCATAGATAGCTTCTCTTCCGAGAGTATCACTGCTCCAAGCACAATGCCCTGTCCAGGCATAGGTAGGGTATAAAAACTCTTTAAAAGCCTGAAAATCTATCCTACCTTTATTATAAGTTATAAGTCCTTTTGAGTTATATTGTTTACTAAAATAACTCTCTTTTTGTATTTCTTCAAAACTAAGTAGTTCTGCTGGAAAAATACTTTCAGTATTATAAGCAGAAGGAGACATAAAAAAAGGAAGTCTGCTTTTAGAGAAAGTGAGACCTTGTGTATAAACCTTGGTCTTTTTGGATGGACGGTGAAACACCAGTACATCTTCTGGTAGAGCCAATATATTATTAGGATAACGGAGAAGCATATCCCCATAGATAATCATCTTTTTTTGGTATTGCTGGCAAATCTGATAGACTTTTTGATAGTGATAGAGATGAAGAGAATCTAAACCACCTAGTTTTTGTGCAAATAATTTACTTTCTCCAAAACCTACATCATAGGTTTGGCTGCCACCTATATGGATGTATTCACTTGAAAAGGTAGTGGCTATTTCTTGTAGCACAAGTTCTAGATAAGTATAAGTAAAAGGGCAAGCAATACACAGAGTGTTGGCACCAGGAAACTCAGAAATATGCTGAAACTGATTAATACTCAGGATGTTTTCTTGGTTTCCAAGCGTCTCAAAGATAGGAATAATATCTACATATCTTTTCTTAGCATATTCTACGAGTTCTTTGACTTCTTTTTTTTGTAGAGGGTTTCTATCTTTGCCAATGGCTGTAAAATTATCAAAGCTGAATATATCTTCGAGATAAAAGAAATAAGTATTGAGTTTGTACCAAGCCAATTGGTCAATTATTTTTTTGAAGTTCTCTAGTGTAGGGATTTGGCTTTGGCTCAAATCTTCGGAGATGCCTCTCATTGGTAAGTCGGCCCAGTCGGCTATGTATTGCTGTTTGATAGAGTTGGTTTTGCTTTGAGAGATGATTTGAGCAAGGCTGACAGCACCATAGAATACACCTTTATCAGTGAAGCCTTCAATCACGATTTTATCAGGGAAAATCCCTATGATATAAGCTTCTTCAAGTTTATCTCTCGGAATTCCAAATTTGCTGATGAGACCTTCTTTGTCTTTATCATTAATAATTTTGAGCAAGATTTGTGACCTAGTAGGCTCAAACTCAAGAGATGATTTGATGTTGAGGTATTTTGATAGAGATTCATTGATGATAGAGGCAGCAGGAAGGCATAGGTTAGTAGCATCATTCATAAAAGCGATATTTATAAATGCCTTTAAAGTAATTGTTCCATCCTTAGGAATAATTCGCTTTGGAGTAGGGATAATGTCTGCCTTAATGGAAGAACTATTGACTAAAAAAAGCCATAAAAAACATACAATGAAGCAAGAAAATTTTTGCATATATTTTTGATACCTTTCTCCAAAAATGATGAAGATGTTTAAGCTAATTGACTGACCTTTTATATCTTTTGAATGACATATACTTTATGATAAATCAAAATATACTCCAAAGATGATAAATTAAAATTAAAATATAACAATGCTTTAAAGTAATTAAAAAGAGCGTAAGTTTCTCAAAGATGATATACTTACACTCTTTTATATTAGAAAATATCTCCCTAGTAGAAATTTATTATTTCAGTGCATTTTTTATCTTAGCTACCAGCTTCTTGGTATCCGTAGTGTCTTCACCAGCTTCATTGCCTATTTTAAGAGATTCTTCTGCTATTTTTAAGGCTTCCTTGTGGCGACCAAGTTTGTGTAGAAGATTGGCTTGGGTATCTGTATTGTACCAGTTTTTATCCATTTCTACAGATTTTTCAGCCCATTTTAGAGAGGCATTGAGTATAGTAACATCATCTGTAGTTTCAAAATAAGTCCAAGCAGCCTGATTAAGTTCATCCCAGTTTTCTGCATATTTATCTAAATATATTTTAGCATATTTAAATGATTTTTCTTCATTTTGCGAGTAAAAGGCATATTCTAATCTAGCAATTTGAGCATCTGCATCTTCTGGTGTTGTTTTTTTAAGTTTTGCTTTATATGCTTCTAGTGCTTCTTCATCTTGTGACTCTATGACTTTCATCATTTCATTGCCTACTAGGCGGTTGATGAGGTCATCTACGCCATCATCTCCGTGTTTTTCACGAAACTTTGCTTCGTTTTCCATCACATATTTAAAAGGCTCAGAATCTGGGCTGTCTGTAAATTGCTGAATAAATTCCCAGTTTTCTTCCTCTATCCACTTATCTTTGCTCTGAGAGGCTAGGTATTTATTGGCTACTTCACCTACTAAATCTTCCTCATAAGCAGCTTGAAGTGCAAGTGCAAAGTTGCGTAAGAAAGTAGGTTCGTTATTGCCTGCTTCATATTTCTTTTGTAAGGTATAAAGTTGCTTGCTTGGGTCTAAGGCATCCGTACCGTAGGCAATGAAAGCTTCGCCCTCTACTGCACCTACTGTCTTGTGTACCATCTCACCATTAGGAGAAAAATAGACTATAGTCGGGTAGGCTCTGATTCCGTAAGTACTAGCAAAATCTAGCCCTTCGCCTTTTTCCATATCAAGCTTATAGGAGACATATTTTGCATTGAAAAATTTACCTACTTCAGGATCAGTAAATACATTGGCAGACATCCATTTGCAAGGTCCGCACCAAGTAGTATAGGCATCTACCATGATATGTTTATTTTCTTTTTTTGCTTTTTGGCGAATGGTTTCCCAATCTCCTTTTGCAAAATTGATTTGTGCCATTGTGAATTGTGTGCTAAGACACAAAATCACAAATCCGACAAGTATTTTTTGAGTATAGTTCATAACATTTTTTTTAGTTTATTGATGTATTAACTGTGTTTTTAATGATAAAGATATACAAATAATTCTTATTTTATTGACATAAATTATTTTTTCTAAAAATATAATAGTTTTTTATTATTTTGAGGTGTTTTAATTGAAGATGTATGCAAAGTCTAAAATAGAATATTAGCTTAATAAACAGTGCTAATAAACAAAAAACTTGACATAGAGAACCGAATCTATTGATTCCAATATTCCTTTCCTGACTTATCTACAAAACCCCACTTTCCCTTGTACTTTACGTGTGCAATGCCTTGCTCAAAACTCCGAGCCATTTCGTATTTAGGGGGGATAATTTCTTTGCCTTCTTTGTCTATGTAGCCATACTGAGTTCCCTTCCTGACCACAGCAAAATCTTCTGAAAAACTGACTGCTTCATCATAAGGAAGTGTGATTACTTTCTCACCTTTGGGGTTGATAAAAAACCAAGAAGATTCTTTTTTGACCAAAGCCAAACCTTCTTTAAAATCTTGTGCCAAATCGTATTGAGGAATGATAATTTCTTTTGCTGTATTATTTATATAGCCATACCGAGTGCGGTCTTGTACTTTGGCGATTTCTTCCGAAAAATCAAAAATAAAATCATATCCCTCTTCAGTAATGATTTTTCCTTGGGAATCTATCAAATGCCATTCGAGGTCTGGCTTGACTTTGGCAAGTTTA
>JBBRUH010000427.1:0-4812 GCA_038248005.1 Cytophagales bacterium
CAGTAGGTTTTATTTATTTTGCTTCTTCAGAGGTGAATTCAGCTAGGCAGATTGTTGTATTTTTACTGGTATTGGCTTGGGGCTTACGGCTTACCTATAACTGGGGCAGAGGCTGGACAGGGCTAGACCACGAAGACTGGCGATACATAGATTTGAAAACACAGACGGGTAAAGCTTATTGGCTAGTAAGTTTTTCGGGGATTCATCTTTTCCCTACTTTGCTTGTCTTTGGTGGGTGTATTCCTCTTTTATCTTCTTTGGGGCATCATGCTGGCTCTCTTGGTTTGATAGACATGGTAGCTATTATCCTTACTATAGTAGCTATTTTGATAGAATCCATTACTGATAATCAGTTGAGAGAATTTAGATTAAATAATACTGACAAAGAAAAAGTCTTAGCAAATGGTCTTTGGGCATATTCAAGGCATCCTAATTATTTTGGAGAAATACTCTTTTGGTGGGGATTGTTCGTGTTTTCTTTGGGAGAAAGTATTGATAACTGGTGGATGGGTGTAGGGGCTTTGTCTATTACGCTGCTATTCTTTTTTATCAGTGTGCCTATGATAGATAAGCGAATGAAAGAACGCCGTCCTGCTTATCTAGCACACTGCAAGCGAGTACCTGCTATTCTTTTTTGGTTTCCTAAGAAGTAATTTAGTGAGAGATGAATTATATTTGGCGGGTTATGAACTTACGATAATGTGGTAATGAGCGTTTTAAAAAAACAGAGAGTTATTCCAGTATTATTACTTAAATAGTCATAAAAGATAAATGGAGATAACAACCTAAGAAGGTAATATTATCTCCAATATCTATTAACCAGCTATGGAAAGAAAATTGATGATTGGTAATTCATATTAACCAGCCCTAGAATTACCTCAATCTTCTTACGCCCCAAATGTATAGAAGTATTTTAAATCTTACAAATGATTGATAGATTATTTCTGTATAAATGAAGAGTTCTTATGATAAAACACCCAAAATACTTATTAATGAGTTAATTATTTTGTAGGTTTAGTGTCTTATGATTTATCTCCCTTTCTTTTTAAAGGTAGGCTTGCTAGGTTTTTTCCCAGTAAATTTCTTGTTAGATTTATTGGTTTTAGATCTTGGTCTAGGAGGAGTATTCTTAGCTTTCTTTTCGTGAAAAGCTCCCTTAAAATCTGGATTATCTTTTCTTTTTTGATTATCTATATCCTTTGCAATCGCCTGTGCTTCCTCAAAAGGTGTACTGAACATCTCTAAATTAGGAGGTAAAGGTATCTCAGGAATCGGCATATTAATCAACTTTTCTATTTTTTTGAGATGATATTCCTCTGCTTCATTATAAAAGGTAATTGCCTCTCCACTTTGCTTGGCTCGTCCTGTACGCCCGATTCGGTGGACATATTCTTCATATAAAATAGGCACATCAAAATTAATCACATGGCTTACCATCGTAGCATCAATCCCTCTTGCTGCCACATCTGTAGAAACCAATATTCTGATTTTACCTTCTTTGAAATCTTCCATCGCATTGAGTCGGGTATTTTGTCCTTTGTTGGCGTGGATGACACGGATATTTTCTTCCTCTTCTGCCTTTCTACAAAGGTATTTATAGACATTATTAGCGTTTTGGCGAGAACGGGTAAAGACAATGACACGATAAAATTTTTCTGTATCTTTCAAGAGCATTTCCAAAAGGCTCACCTTAGTGCGAAGATTGGGCAAAGCATATTTTACTTGATTTACAGTTTCTGCCGTAGTCGCCTGTGGACTAACTTCTACCACCATCGGGTATTCAAGAAACTCCTCAGAAAGCTTAACTACTTTCTCTGGCATGGTCGCTGAAAAGAGTAAATTTTGTCTTTTGACAGGAATCACTTCCAAAAGCTTACGAATCTGAGGCATAAAACCCATATCCATCATTTTATCAGCTTCATCAAGTACCAGTGTATTCAATTCCTTGAACATCAAATGTTCATCTAGATACAAATCCATCAATCGCCCAGGAGTAGCCGTAATAATATCCAAACCTGCTTCTAGGGCTTCTATTTGGGTTTTAGTACCCACACCTCCATATAGTACTGTATGGCGAAGATCTGTAAATTGGCTCAGTTCTGCAATGGCTTTGTCTATCTGGATAGCAAGCTCACGGGTAGGTGCTAAAATCAAAGCACGAGGCAAAAAACCCTGAGCATATTTCAGCTTCATCAGGATAGGCAATACAAAAGCAGCCGTTTTGCCCGTGCCTGTTTGAGCAACTCCCATCACATCATGACCAGCCATTGCAAGCGGAATGGCTTTGTTTTGGATGGGACTTGGTTCTTGGTAGCCAAGTGCTTCTATGGCTTGTAGAA
The DNA here is from genome assembly GCA_038248005.1 of Cytophagales bacterium. GTDB lineage: Bacteria > Bacteroidota > Bacteroidia > Cytophagales > Microscillaceae > JAABSX01. Next base: position 2,340 of record JBBRUH010000427.1, read on the forward strand.
GCTGCTTATTGAGCTTAAAATCTTCAAAATTAGGCATTTAATAAATTGGGTATTGATGAATTAAGAGTAAGTGTAATGATAGAGGATTGAACGTTTTTTTAAAAACACATCTATTTTAAGTGCAAATTTACCAAATTTTTAGGATTTTTTGATATATTTCCTCCATGAAAAGAAACGTAAACCTGATTCCTATCTCGAGGCAACACCATCAAATGCTGTTGCTTGCTCAGCTTCTCAAAAAAGATGCTCCTTATTATAATGGTCTCCCCTCTGACCTTGCAGGCAAGGCTCATTATGCTCTTTTAAAATTTAAGATGCTTATAAAGCCTCATTTTGAGAAGGAAGAAGCCTTTTTATTACCTCCCTTGCGTAATTATGATGAAGATATAGAGAAGCTTTGTGAAGAAATTTTAGCCGAGCATCAAGAGATAGAGCTAGTCTTTGAGCAGATTCGCCAACACGAAATCAGTGAAGATATTTTAGATAAGCTTGGGCATCTATTAGAGCAACACATCAGAAAAGAAGAGAGAGTGTTTTTTCAACTAATCCAAGAGAGAATCAGTGAAACTAAAATGGATGAAATCGGCAAGAATCTTTAAAAAACAGATTAATAATATCTTAATTTACATAAATGTGTAACATTCTATTTTTAAGTTCCGTTTCTCGAGTTGTATATATTTTTTAGTTTTTCACCTTAACTCAAAAAAAATGAATCACAGTACAGAAAATGTAAGTCTATAGGCAGCATTTATCCTTGATATTCTTCGAGAAGCTGATAACCTCCAAAGTTCTACTGATACCCAGCCTCTAAAGGATATGGTTTCCTCCCACGATTTATCAAACCCTTTCGAGATGCTTCCTATGCAGTTATACAATGAAATGTGTGCTTGGGCAGAAACAAATCTAGGAGAAGAGGCTATCATCAAAATGGGCTTTGCCATCGGAGAAACTGTATATCCAAACCTTATAGAGAATGGAATCATTGATGAAGATAGCACACCCTTAGATGTAATAGAAGGTTTAATAATCGCAGCTGAATCTATGATAGAGGACCCCGAAGGAAGAGGCTGGGAAATTCTAGCAGATACCTCTGTAAGCCTACACATGAAACGTACTCAGACTTTTAATAGCAAATTGCAGTTTGGTTTGCTAGAAGGACTTATCCAGAAAGCTAAAGTAAGCAAGGTAAAAGTAAGTTACCTTAAAGAAGTATCAGAAGGAGATGAATTTGATGAGTATTTTGTTGCTTGGGAAAATCAATAGAAGCATGTCTTGTTCAGAAAAAATAATTATTTTTGAAAGTAGATTATTTACCTACTCTTAAAATTATGAATGAAAAAGCCGATTTTATTCCCTATACTCCCATACAACTTACTAATGAGCAGAGCCTTACACAAAGCCAAGCTTATTATGAATATATGGATAAAAGACGTTCTTTACGTATTTTTTCTGACAAGCCAGTAGCCAAGGAAATTATAGAGAATATTATCAAGACTGCCTCTACAGCTCCCTCAGGGGCACACAAGCAGCCTTGGAATTTTTGTGCAGTCTCTAACCCTGATTTAAAACGTCAGATTAGAGAAGCTGCCGAAAAAGAAGAATATGAAAGCTATCATGGCAGAATGTCTGATGAATGGCTAGATGATTTACAGGCGTTTGGCACAGACTGGCACAAGCCGTTTTTGGAGACTGCTCCTTGGTTAATCATCGTATTTCGTAAGATTTATGATGTCAATGAGCAAGGAGAAAAAAGCAATCATTATTATGTCAATGAATCTGTAGGATTAGCTTCAGGATTTTTATTGACGGCTATTCACCAAGCAGGTTTAGTAGCACTTACTCATACACCAAGCCCTATGAATTTTCTTTCAAAACTCCTAGAAAGACCTATATATGAAAAGCCTTTTTTGCTGATTCCTGTGGGTTATCCGACTTCTGAGGCAACGGTACCAGACCTCAAACGTAAGCCTTTAAAAGAAATAAGCATGTTTTTTGAATAAGCATGTTTAATGCTTTGGCTTCAAAAATAAGAAATGAACTAATAAAAAATTTAATGTTAAAATACTGATAATCAACAACTTAATCTATTTATATTTTAAGTCATTCGTAATTGATTATTTAGTTTATAATTTTCTTACTATCTTAGAAATAAAAAATTGAAACCCAATTACTTTACATAAAAAAGTAAAAGAATTTACAAATCAATATTATGGAAAATTTTCATATTTCGGGTGAAGAAGAACGCCCATCTATTGACTTTAACGCAGAAACTGGTATCTTAGAAATCGCTGAAAGCTCATACCCTGAATATACCAATGATATCTATAACCCAGCTATGGATTGGTTAGAAGAATATCTTTTAACATCTGAACGAGAAGTTACTTTTAATTTTCGTTTAGATTATTTCAACACAAGTACCTCTTTTAGATTTCAGCAAATTATCAATAGATTAAATGAATATCACCTTAACCAA
>JBBRUH010000428.1:0-4791 GCA_038248005.1 Cytophagales bacterium
ACTGCATAAAACGCTCTTTATGAAATGAGATTTTTTGAAGGTCTTTCCCACTTACCAAAGCCTCTATGATTTGCTCACTTTGCTTTTGCATATTCATAAAAGTAAACCCACTACTTGCCTTGGTTTGCCCTCCTCTTGTACCTATATTCAAGATAAATCTTCCACCATTTGCTTTTAAAGGGACGTCTGACATTGGAATTACTCCAAACTCTTCTTCTAGGATTTCAAATTCGGTGGAAGGTAGATAGTTTTTAAAATAATACTCTATCTCTCTTACATACTCATCTTGAGGTAAGAGATTTTCAGAAAAAATAGTAAACTCTACTAAGCTCTCATAAGGTGAACTAGGCAAAAGATAAAAAAAACGAGCTTCCTTCTTTTGTTCTATCCTAAAATCCATAAAAGTAGCCGCTTGTGGGTCAAATATAGGCTCTTTGGTGCGTACAAACCATCCTTTAAAATGTTGCTTGAGATAGTGATATCCTTTTTTTTGAAAAAGCCTTTCATCGGGAAGGCTATTAAAAATAAACTGACTGGTGATAATCTCATCATCTAGTACTACATGTGCTCCATTTTCGCCTTCTTGTAGGGTTTTTATCTCGCCATAGCGTTGGGTGATTTGAGGATTTTGAGAAAGTTCTTTTTGGATAAATTGATAAAAATCAAGACTCCGAATCATCTTGTATTGATAAGGGTTCAAATCAATACATTGCGTAAAAGAAGGACTACGAAACCAAAATTTATCCCATTGATTGCATACTACTTCATCAAAAGGAGTAGATTCCTTTGTCCAGAAACACCAAGTTCGGTCATTGCTATTTTTGGGAGTTTTATCTAGGAGTAATATTTTTTTATCCTTAAAAGCAGGATGCTTGCTCATTCTATAAGCCAAACTCAGCCCTGCCCCTCCACTGCCCGCAAAAATATAATCGTATTGCATAGTAAGAGATTGGTTATTGGTTATTAGATGATGAGTTATCAGCAATTCTCATTTTAGGTCTGTTTTTTTGCTGCCAAAAATCTGTGAGGTTTTATTTCTAAATCTTTAGTTATCAATACCTTAAACCTCACAGGTTTGAGATTTTAAGCAATTCTCATTTTACAAAAATAATTTAGTTTTAAAGAATTTCACCAAATTTTATTCACGTGAAAGCACTTTTTAAATTTTTATTTTACAAATATGTAATAAACAAAATAAAAATATAAAATGAGAATTGCTGATGAGTGATGAGTTATCTCAGTAAGATACTGATAACAAGTCCTTTACGACGAGATTAAAATGGAAACTAATATTAATCATCTACTTAATTTATAATCATTAGATTAGATGGATTACTTAAGTAATCCATCTAATCGGTGTCATCTGTGTAATTATTAACAGAAATCCGTGATTAGCCTTCCATTCCTTTATCACGCATTTTCTTAAACTCAGTATATCTGCGATAAACGGCAAGACCAAAGCCCATCATCAATATTAAAGTACCTATCCAAAGTAAGTTAATAAAAGGCTTTTCTACAGCTTTCATGATGATATAATCTTTTTGTGTAGTTTCCACTCCAAAAGTAAATTCACCTGTTTTGGTATTGATATTATTCAGTGCGATACGCAAGCCCAGTTCTGGAATAATCTCTGGCATCACTCCTACCCTTCCACTTCGGATAAAAAACACAGGCTTGGAAGTGTAAGCACCTTCTTTTCCTAATACTCTTACATTGGCTTCTACGCCAATGTCTTCGGGGTTAGGATTGGTTTCATTGGAAGTAAGACGCATCACTTCTTCTGAAGTAATCGGCTGATGACGTTCAAAAACAGCTACATAATCATTTAAAAAGAAAGTATCTCTTAAAGCCACAATATGCTCTTCGGGCTTAGACCACTGACGAGGCTCACTTGGGTCAGGCACGGAAGACACGTGTGTGTAAATATCTCTTGAAAATTCTTTATGAATATCAGGAGAAGCCAATAATCCACCCATCTGTGGGTTTATCTGAGCTCTAGGATAAAGTGAGAAGATATTACTTTCAGGGTCTTTATATTCTACCCTGTAATAAGTATTTTCTGGAAAAATATTTAAAGTATCTCCTCTTTCAAAGTAAGGCTTGGTTTTGTAACTAATCTTCTCAGTAGCGATTGCCTTAAAAGGGTCTTCCGTCGGTGCAAGAGCAGATTTTTTGATATAACCAGGAAAGCCTTTAGCTTCTATATAATCTCCTTTATAAGTTACTTCATAGTCTTGAATACGATTAGGCTGATTGAGCCATAATAAAATATTATCCTCATTTTCATTGGTAGGAATATCTGGATTGGCTTTAGGGTCAAACAACAGAAGTCCTGATACATTCTTAGAAACTACATTAGAGTATCCTGCCGAGGTTAAAATCCCTAAAAACATCAAGGCAATTCCCATGTGTGCGATAGAGCCACCTGCCAATTTATAGGTCTTTTTGCGAAGCAATGAAAGTAAAATGGTCAAATTAGAAACCACAGAATAAACTGAAACGGTCAGTAAAATGATAAACTGCCAATTACTCATTCCACTCAAGGCAATCAACAAAGAAGTTAACAATAAAGTAATTACTATAGGCAAAGTCAGTGCATCTTGAAGGCTTTTTGCATCTATTTTTTTCCACCAAAAGAACTGCCCTGTCCCAGAAAGTATTGCGACTAAGATAGCACCCCAAAGCTGAAATTTAGTAAAATGCTCTATTTGGTCAGCAGGCATCGCAAGGTTAGAGACAAAGCCTAAACTCTCTGCAATGGCATTAAACACAGGGATAGAAGTAGTTAATATTACTTGAAACCCTGCCAAACAAAGCACCGCAGCACCCATAAATATCCAAAACTCTCTAGAATAGGTAGCCACTTCTTCTTTGGAAGTAGGCAGGGCTTTCCAACGATATATTAGTAAGGCTATAGAAAGCACTAAAAATGCTAAGAAATAAATCAATAATTGACCTGATAATCCTAAATCTGTAAAGGAGTGAACCGAGGCATTTCCTAAAATACCACTACGTGTCAAGAAAGTAGAGTATAAAATGAGCAAGAAAGTACTCATCGTCAATATCAAAGCAGCTTTGAGGGCTGTAGTACTTTTTTTGTAGGCAATCATCGTATGGATAGAGGCTACTATGACCAACCAAGGCACATAGACTGCGTTTTCCACAGGATCCCAATTCCAATATCCGCCAAAGTTGAGCGTTTCATAAGCCCAATAAGCTCCCATCAAAATCCCTAAACCAAGCACACCTGCTGAGAATAAAGCCCAAGGCAAAGCTGGACGTACCCAAGCTTCATAGCGTTTTTGCCAAAGACCTGCCACAGCGTAGGCAAAGGGAATCAAAGTCAGTGCAAAACCTAAAAACAAGGTAGGAGGGTGAATCACCATCCAATAATTCTGTAAAAGTGGATTTAATCCTGTGCCATCTTCAGGACGAAAATCTGGATTAAATATGGGCGAGCCTACCTGAAAGATAGGCATTTCAGGTAGAGCATCTCTCAATAGAATGAATGGATCACTGCCTATTTTCAGACCAAAAACCACCACCCCTAATATCATAGAAGTCAAGAATAACTGCACTGCGGAGACTACAGTCATCACAGGAGATTCCCAAGTTTTGTTGGTCAGAATCAAGATGAAACCTAGCACCACATGCCAAAATATCCACAATAAGAAGCTACCTTCTTGACCTTCCCAAAAGCAGGAAATCATATAATAGACGGGCAAATTATTGGAGGAGTGACTCCAAGCGTAGTGATACTCGTAGAGATGATTGTAGATAATGTAAAATAAAGATGCGATAACTCCGATTATAGCTATTGCGTGTACTCCAAAAGAAAAGCGTGCATAACGTCTCCAAGAACGGCTTAGTATATCATCTTTTTCTTGATAATATGTTGCGAAAGCATAGCTAACCGTATTTAAAAAAGCAAAAGCAAAAGAAGCTATAACAAGTAAATGTCCTAAGCTTCCTATCCAAGTATTTATCATTTTATAAAATATTTCTTTCAAAAATAAATTTAGGCAAATTTACACCTAAAATCTGAAACACTAATTCTTTGTAGATGAGATTTGTTTGTGTTTTCTGTCTTAAATTAAGTTTTTGAAGCTATAGTTTTTCTTTAAAAAAACCAATCGTCTTATCTACTAATTTCTGAGCAAGGTCAGGCAGGGTATCTTTGTCAAAGGGATGATACGCTCCAAAAGTATGGGCAGCACCTTCTACTAAGAATTTTTCTGCATCGGGTTTCCACTCCTGCAAGGTCTCCACAAAAGCCATAGGAACGGATTCATCAGCATCTCCATGGGTAATCAAGGCTGGAATTTTCAGATTACGCACTGCTTTTTCTACATCTAACCTTTCAGGATTGAGTAGTACATCCTCATAATAGGCATAATAAAGTGGTAGTTTTTGCTTGGTACGTCCATTTACATAATAGACTACACCGTCTTGTTTTACTTTCTCAATATTTGCCTTCGTCCAAAAATGGCGTGTAGATTTAATAGAAGCCCACGTAGCAATAGCTTTAACTCTTGGGTCTTCTCCTGCTTTAAGCATGACCAATGCTCCACCTCTACTATGCCCGATCAAAGAGATTTTCCCTAAATCCATTTCTGAACTAAAAGGGCAATCAAGCTGATGTAGGTAATCTAAGACTAAGGTCATATCATCTAAATCTGTTGAAAATTTATCATTACCGTAGGCTTGCAAATCCACAAAATCTGTAGGACGCATAGGCGTAGTGCCATTGTGTGAATGGTTAAACTTGATAAAAGTAAAGCCTGCATTGGC
>JBBRUH010000429.1:0-4771 GCA_038248005.1 Cytophagales bacterium
TAAGGATGTAAGAAAAGTTAATTCCAAATATCCGATTTTTTTCTTAAATATGCTAATCGATATTGGCAAAATCCTAAAGAATTAAATGTTTGCAAATTCTTCATTGGTATAAGCTTGCACCGAACGCATGCATCGTTTTACATTGTGCAAGGTAGAAAGACTCACATCACATGCATCTGTAACCTCTGAATTGCTCATTCCCTCTTGCACACACTTTACTACGTGGGCATACTTTTTTAAGAATGCCTTTAAATCGTTTAAATTTTTGAGGCGTTCCACTCGCTTACTCTCTAACTTTTCAGGAGATAAATGTTCGAGTTGGTTAGCATCAAAGTCAGGCTCTTTATACTGAGGTTTAAAACCTACTACAGTATCTTTATAATGATTGTCTATGATTTCTATCTCATCCTTTAAAGGTGCATGCCCTCCAAAACCATTTAAACCTTGCTTAAACCTACCTTTTTCTGGCTTCACACCATTCAAACCCTGCTGAGTCTGGTATTCGTGCCATTTACGATACTCATAATAATGCACAAAAAAGATTAGCAGAATACATGCTAGTTCATTTAAACCTGCAAACCACATCATGTACTGTGCATCCGTATTGGTATGATCTTGTGCTTTTAAGTTGGCATCACTAAATTTTTGTTTTGCCTCTGAAAGTGCTTGATTCTGTAAAGTTTCGTATTTTTGTATTTGAGCATTGGCAAAGGTCAAATCCTGGTTCTCTTCCTCGGTCAATCTGCCCCAGACATGGGCTTCGGCACGTCTTTGAGAAAGGGAAGAATAATGATTGACTTTTTGCTGATAGGGGACAAGTAATTTTTGATAATGTCGATAAAGACTGTCTTGAGATTGCTGGGCTTGCTGAGTAATCTCTGAGGCATTTTGGTCAGATACATGTACAAACAAATCTGCACCACGCACTGATAAAAAGACAGAAGCCGTGATTAGTCCTATATTAAAGAAGACGGAAATGTAAAACACCTGATGGTTTTTTAAATATCCTTCTACATAGTAATCATAAATGCTTTCACGTTTAAAGTACTCAATGCTTACCAATATAATCAGTGTAAATGCACCTGCTATAAAGTAAGTAAGGGTAGGAGAGAGGAAGCTAGGAATGTACTGGACACAAAAGAGCAATAAAAAAGTAAAGCCAGTACCTACACTAAATACATTTGTGATGTAGCTTAATATTCTGCTTGCCCAATATTTGCGTATATTGCGTTCAGAAAAATTCTTTAAGCGAAATTTTTCTTGCAATCGTGCTTTTTCAAGTGCCTGCTGATGGGCTTGGTAAGGATGATCAAGGTTTTTCATAGAGTTTATGTTTAAAGTTCATTAGATTTACAATCACTCGTTCTTTTGTTATTCTGATGCAATTATAAATTAATATTATTGTTTTATCAAAAAGTATTGTATATTTTTTATTAAATTATATAAATTCAAGTTATTTAATGAAAATCAATTACGAAAAAATAATTTATGAAGAAATAGTTTTACAGTTAATAGAAACACGTAAAGAGCAGAAAATTAATCAAGATGAACTTGCAGACTTATTTGGTGTATCACTTTCTACTTATGCCAGTATGGAGCAACTTCGGAGTAAATTTTCTTTTGAGCGTATGCTTAAAGTGTGTAATTATTTGCAAGTAAACTTGATGGAAATTTATCAAGAAGTAGAGCATAAAGTTTTAGGAAATGAAAAGCCTACTCCTAAAATAGCACCTATCATTGAAGCTAATGATACAAATCCTTTAAAGCAATATCTTGATAATCTTGCTACTAAAGAAGAAGTAAATGAACTTAAAATGATGTTCGCAGAAATATTAAAGAGATTACCAGAGAAATAAGTCATTCTTTTTTGTAATCGTGCTTTTTCAAGTGCCTGCTGATGGGCTTGGTAAGGATGATCAAGGTTTTTCATATATTGAATGATTAAAATTTACTAAATATACGCAACTTTTTGTAATAATGCAAAATTTTTAACTAAATCAAAACTGTTGACATTTTTTTGCTATCTTTATGGAAGAAGAAGAAGAAAAACAAGGTATTGAATATGATATTGTCAGAGAAATTAAGAGGATAAGAGAACTCAAGCAAATTAGCCAAAAGGATTTTGCTGAACAACTTGGAGAACCTTTACGGACATATATACATTTTGAGAGCAATAAGAATAAGAAAGTATCTGCTGATACCTTATTTAAAGCTACTGAAATATTGGGGATAGACATTATTAGATACATTAAGCCTGAATTATATGAAGCTGGAAAAGATATAAATTTTGAAGTAGGAGCGGATGACATGGTAACATTGATTAAATCAAACCGTGAACTTTCTGAGCAAGTAAAATATTTAGCAGGTACAGTAGAAGCCATGCAAAAGCAACTCAATACCATAGAATCTTTAGAGCTTATCTTACAAATGGCAAGGCAATATAAAGCATCTTCTGCAGACCAGAATTGAGTACTAAAGTAAGGGTGGTCAAGATTTTTCATACATGTATTAATTATAATTTATTCTTAATGATGAAATTTAACATATTTTGTCAATTTTTTCGTATATTTATGTAATAACTCTGCAATAATAATCATATTTAATTAAAATAAAAATTTAGAATCCATATTTAATAAAATAATAACCAAGTTTAACAATCATTGATTTAGAGTTTTGAAAAATTTAAAAGAAAAGTACAAATTAATCATTGATGCAATCCGTAAGAGAGTATCAGAAAGCAAAATATCACAAAAACAGATTGCTGAAGATTTAGAGATTCCATACCAGACGTTAAGACAATTATTTATAGATAAAAAGTCTAATGGACAAATGCCTAGTGTACCAAGTTCACAGAACCTCTTAGCTATTGCTTTGTATTTAGAATTGGATTTACAGAGAATTTTATATCCAGAAAAAGCTCTTACTGAGCAAGACCTAGATAAAATTATATTGAATGCTATTATTAGTATCCGAAAGAAAAAAGGTATTAACCGTGAAGAATTAGCTAGTGCAATTAATTTTCCTTTGGGTACAGTCAATGATATAGAGGGAGGACAGACCAAAAGAATTCCTGCTTTGTTTTTGTTGATGGCTTGCCAGTTCCTAGATATAGATATTACACTTACTCTTAAAGAGGGAGAGGCAGTAGAGTTAATTAAGGTGCCTAATAATGAAGATGAAGATACCGAAGTGGACTTAGTTAAGAAAGTAGAACAACTCACTAACACAGTAGAAGGAATACAAAAAGAACTCAAGGCCTTGGTTAAGCAACAAAAATAGACTTGGTAAGGATGTTCAAGGTTTTTCATAGAGTTTATAATTTTTAATTATAATTAAATCTAAAACAGTTCATTTATAAAGCAATATTAAATGTTTAAAATTTAAAATGCAAACATTTTGAAATCTTTTTAATTTAAATGATGTAATTTAGCATTGAAGATGATAAAACACCATTATTTTGAGTATATTTAAAATCTAAAACAGTTATTTATGAGCATTGATAAAATAGAGAAAGGCGTTAAAGATATTCTTGAGATTGTTAGATACACACGAAAACAAAAAGGTCTATCACAAAGGGAAGTTGCTGAATTCTTAAATATTTCTCAAAATGCTTATAAAGATATAGAAACAGGAAAAACAGAGCTTAAAGTAAAGACCCTTTTTCAGTTAGATGAATTTCTAGGCTTAGACCTTAGAAAAGCACAAGAACCAACTGAAGAATCTAAAGAAGAAGTTCAAGTAGCTATCAATACTGAAACTGTGGGTGATTTTTTCAACTTATTAGTCAAGAATGATATTGAACAGCAAGGTGCATTAGAAGAAATCAAATCCAATATGGTTTCAAAGACTGATTTTGAACAGTTAAAAACTTTAATTGTAGAACTACTGAGTAAAGATACTCTTTCTGAATAATAAGGATAGTTAAGATTTTTCATAGAGATTATATTTGAAGTAAGGGATATTCAGTATTTTTTTTCATAATTTATTGAATATCCGTAAATAAAAAAATAAAATAAATGGTTTTTTATTAAATATGTGTTTTTATTATGATTTGCGAACTCTAAATTTCCTGTAAATGATGAGATATCAGATAAGTGGTAACAGTTAAAATGAATATTTGACATGGAACAAAGTCTAGATAAAGTTATATTAGAAGCTATCATTACTGCTCGTAAGCAAAGAAAGATTAGCCGAGAAGAGCTATCTAATATCATTGATTTTCCATTAGGGACAGTTAATGATATAGAAGGTGGACGCACGAAAAGAATTCCAGGTCTATTTTTATTAGCAGCTTGCCAATACTTAAACATAGATGTAAGTCGCACACTTGATAGAGGTAAAATACAGTTTGTTGAAAATGTTATCAATGTGGAAGATGTTATCAGTATTGAAGATTTTAAGCAAGATTTGAAAGCTATCAAAGTAAAATTAGATAGATATGATGATACATTTTTTAATGAAATAGGGAGGCATAGCTTTAAGGCAAAAGAAATAAGCGATAAATCAGACATCCAAGAAGGTAATGATACTGCCGATTGATAGGCTTGGTAAGGATAGTTAAGATTTTTCATAGAGGTTAAGTATTTACGATAAATCGTTTTCAATTAATTATATTTGCAAATATATACGGTTTTTCGGATAAAAAAATAAATTTTAAACAACTTGTCGTTTTTTTAATTATTTTACTGTAACAATGGACGATATAACGGAAAAAAGTGATGAAATTAATGATGCACTTGTAGATAGATTAATAGAAGCAAGAAAAGCAAAA
>JBBRUH010000430.1:0-4767 GCA_038248005.1 Cytophagales bacterium
AGCAAGATGGCTGATTTTTCATTGACTACGCTTTTTGTAGTACCAGTAGGAACCACAAGTTTCCCTAGCTCTGGTTCTACACAAGACCTTACCAGGGGTGAGGTAGGTTTTTTTGGCAACGCTTACGCAGCTTTAACATCTGGGACTATCCCTGCTGCTAAGTATTGGTATGTAGCTCAGGGCAGAGAGAATACTTATCTGCAATCCTCTAAACGTTCGGATAAAATTAAGGGATGTCCTAGTGGTACAGGCTGCAACTCTAATGTAACTGAATGGTATAAAGTATCTGGTTGCAGTACTCCTGCCGTTCAAATTACGGATGTAACAGGGTGGAATGTAAGATGTGGGGAAGAGGTAACTCTCACCTTACGTGCTGATTCTTCTTACTTACGTACTCTGTACTTCAATGGTTTAACTCGTAGCGTTACTGTAGTGGCTCCTTGCTGCGAATGTGGGGCAGACCCTTGTGACACAACTGATGTTAACGCCTTAATTGAAGCTTTAATCGCTAAGCTGAAGACTCATATGCCAGGGATAAACCCAGACAATATTAGCTTTAGTACGTTCTTTAATTTTGAGAATGTTGGTGGTACCATCTTACGTATTACTGGTAAACCTCTCACTGCTTTTGGAAATTCTTGTGATGTAGCTGCATTCCCTTATGAATATGATAGGATGTCTTTCCGGACTTTCGTGTATTCTGGTCCAGCTACTTCTGCAGACTTTATTGTCGCTGATAATTGTAATATTGTGGCTGAAGCTACTATTACTCAACGTTCAAGCTATGCCACTGGAACTGCTGAAGAGATTAAGCAATTAGAGAAAAACCTCTATAGCTATCAGGCAGGTTACCTGAAACATTTATTCAGGACAGCTGGGTATAACCAAAACTTTGAGAGCTATGTAACTGATGATACAAGTTATACCACCTATTACATTAAATTTAATGAGTGGGACAAATCTGCAGATGCTTGGGGTGCTTATATGAAAACAGACAGTATGGTAATCATAGCAGTGGAAGCTGGCTCCGCAGCAGAGACAGCTCTTGAAGCAATTTTAGAAGCAGCTCTTGGCACAGTAGCTGATGATAATACTTGTATTACCACCACCACTACTACAAGTCATTCGACTACTACTACTACTTCAACTATGGCTCCGCTTATTCCGTAAGCTTTTATAAGTAAACTTTTAGTAATAAAGGGAGGTAAGTGTTAATCCCTACCTCCCTTTTTATTAGTATAAAAATGAGAATATGGCAGATCTAAATTTAGATATACTAGTACTCCCTACATATAACACTAAAAGTATGAGTATAGCGGACTCTTCTACGTATCCTACTACTCCTGTGTCCGGTCCTACTATAGAGATAACTCCCCCCGGTTTTGATAAGGTGAGTTTACCATTTAATAGGAATAACCTTACTATCTACACCTCAAGGACTTTAGGGCTTACAGATGTAGGGGTTCCTCTAGCAGACCTACCTGATGGTGTGTATACGATAAGGTATTCAGTAGCACCTGCCTCCCTCTACTTTGTAGAAAAGTCTATAATGAGAGTTGATCAATTACAGGAAGAGTTTGATGAAGCTTTTATGAGGTTGGATATGATGGAGTGTGATAGGGCGCTTAAATTACAAGCCAAAGTCAATCTTACCACCATATATTTCTTCATACAGGGAGCTATTGCAGCCGCAAATAATTGTGCTGTATATGAAGCTACTAAATTATATAGACAAGCTAGTAAGATGCTAAGTAATTTTACTGGAAATAACTGTGGAGGTTCTGGCACTAATTATATATCAAATATTACTTAATATGGCAGCGTGTGCAAAATGTGGTGTTAAAGTTGGCTGTGGATGCCAATTAAAAAAAGGACTTTGTGCAGCATGTGCTTCACAAACTAAAGTATAAGTGATGTTATCACCTAGACTAACAAATTGTGTTGAGTGTACTAACATTACGACCCTACTGGCGAGTATAGAGTGCAAGATTACCGAGATGACTAAAGCTCTGTATAATAATACTGTCTTCTCTCTTAATCAGCCGACTAATGGTTGTATTATTACAGATCTCCTAAATTATAAGAGAATATTAATTTATAAGTGTTGTAACTCAGATTACGCTTGTAATTACACTATAGATATGATAGCGAGTAAGGTGAAGCTCCTTACAGGAAATTGTAAGAGTCCTTGTACATCTACAATTAACTCAACTATAATAGATCCTACAATTTAAAATATTAAAGCTATGTCCAATTGTTCTACTTGTTATAATGGGTGCACGCAGATAATTTCTGACCAATGTGTTAAATACACTGGAGTGGATGCCCCTGCATTAGGAATTCAAAAGGGGGACTCTATTTTTTACGTACAGCAAGCTCTTATAGAGTTTCTTTCCTCTGCGCTAGATGGTACAGGAGTGATACCTAATTTTGACTCAGATATACTATGTGCCCAAGTAGTGGCATACTTACCTACTCAGGGGGATTTATCTATAACAGATATATCAGTAGCCCTTATAAAAAGTGTATGTGCTCTATACCTTCAACTAGATGAGCAGGCCCTACAATGGGAAGAGCTAAATACTGGGTATGATCCAGATTGTGTTACAGGTATCCCTACTCCTACGAATGTCCGTAATATTATAGAAGGTATACTTACTAAAGTATGCACTATTGAGAATAATTTAAGTGCTCTATCTCAGACTAGTGAGGTAGAATATGTACGGGCATTAGACTTAAATACTCTAATAGCTGACTATCTTAATAGTATTTCTGTGACATCCTTAGTAAAGAATAAAATGATTCCTTACACTGCCATGGAATACTATGGGCCTCTCTCCTATTTTGATGCTACGGGTGCTGGCACAGGAAATTGGATTAAGGTATATCTATGTAATGGAAATAATAATACCCCAGATAAGAGGGGCAGGGTTCCTGTTGGAACAACCACTGAGATGGGGGGGCCAGCTTTTGATAATACTGTTAATCCTAATACAGCAGGTAACCCAGCTTATAGTCTCTCAACTAAAGCAGGAGCTAATACCACTACACTTACAGTGTCACAATTACCTTCCCACTCTCATGCTAACACAGCTTTAACTTCCCCACATACGCACTACACTGTGGCAAGTAGTGGAAATACCGTTCCTATGACGTCTAGTACTCCTACTATTGTAGCTGCTGCGTACAATGACAATTTTACTTATAGACTTGCAGGAGCATCCGCAGGGACAGCTAATGTAGCACCCACAAATGCGGTGGAAACTCCAATAACTATGACTAATGCAGATACAGGGAGTGGTAGTAGCCACTCAAATATACAACCAGTGTTAGCGTGTCACTACATCATTTATATACCTTAATAATTGAACTAATGACTGTGATAATAACATTAACAACCGCTGGTACAGATACAGGTCCATTTAATTTGTATTCAAATTTAGATGGCTATGTCACTGCATTTGCTACAGGTATAGATAAAAATCTTCTTCTTGCAGGCTATAGTTTAGCACTGGTACCGGATTTTACGGAAATAGTACGTGTAAAATCTACGGGAGACTGTCTCAATTATGTAGATATCCCTGTAAACGCTATACCTCCTACTACCCTTATACCTCCTACTACCATCATACCACAATATTGGTATCGTCTGTACCGCTGTGAAGATACACTCACTTACTATGCAGGTCCTTTTATTGGCCCGCAGGACTATGGGATAGGGCTTAGGGTAGAGGGAGCCACGGCTACTTATTACATAGTGATAGGGACTACCAGCACTCAACCTGCAGACGCTCTCAATGGTATAACCGCAGCAGGGTCAGGAACAATATATGGATGCCCCTGATACTCTTTAATCTAATAGATAGGAGTAATCTAATTGGTTATATTTTTCTTTGATACTATCAAGAAAAATTATATCTTTACCTATAACTTTAACTCACTCAAAATGTCAACAGGAAGGTACCTAGTTAGTAGTGTAAGGAGTTTGCACAAATTATTGAGCACGGACTCTCTTATAACAGATCGTGCTATACTTGCAGAGATCAGGCAAAATGCATTATTGTTGATTAAGAGAGAAACTAATCTTAGAAAGTTATGGGCTACAGATACAATCTTCACTTCAATCCCTTGTTTAGAGATGATAGAAGTCCCAATATCCGAATGTTGTAGCTACGTAGACCCTTGTTCTATAGCAAGGAGTAGATATAAACTACCTAGGATATCAGAGGGAAATTACCAATATGTAATTCAAGGAGTGTATTCTATAAATGCTATGGGAGGCCATGGTAATAAGCTAAAAGAGATATCAGTTACCCGATATATGAATCTATTAAGACTTCCTATAATAAAGAAAGAGGAGTACTTCTGGGTGAGAAATGATTATTTATATGCTACTAATCCTTTTCTGCAGGCATTAACTCTTGTAGCTTTATTTGAGGAAGATATTCCTAATGAGATAATGTACCCTGACTGTGGTTGTGGGTCCTTTGTATCAGATGAGGAGTGGTGTAAGAATCCTTTAGATAAACAATTTAGTCTTCCAGGATATCTGGAGAAGCAAGTGTTACAACTAGCCTCTCAGAAGTTATTAGAGACTTATTTTAGACTTAAGTCTCCTACAGTATCAGACGCTGATGCAGATGAACAAG
Organism: Cytophagales bacterium; assembly: GCA_038248005.1. Classification (GTDB taxonomy): domain Bacteria; phylum Bacteroidota; class Bacteroidia; order Cytophagales; family Microscillaceae; genus JAABSX01. Next base: position 4,650 of record JBBRUH010000430.1, read on the forward strand.
CCTTAACTAAACAGCAATGAGAGTACATGTAGATTGGAGAAGCGCTAGCAAGAGTAGCTACAAAGAGTTCTGTAAGAGTCATCCAACTGTATCTCTTGAGTACACTGAGTGGGAGAAT
>JBBRUH010000431.1:0-4753 GCA_038248005.1 Cytophagales bacterium
AAATGACTCCCATCTGATTGATACCAATCATCCATTCCCAGTTATCAAGCGTATATTCTCCCATTTTACCACCATCTCCTACACCTGCATTGTTAAACAGGATATCAATCCCTCCTGCTTTGCTCAAAAAATCTTCTGCTACTTCTGCATATTGCTCACGGTCAGAAACATCCAAGACATAGCTGAGAGGTTTTCCTCCTTTTTGACGTACTTTTTCTTCTACTCTGTGAAGGTCTTGAAGGTTAATATCTACTAAACCGAGAGTCCAGCCCTCTGCGGCAAGTTGCAAGGCAAGTGATTCTCCTAGCCCTGAAGCTGCACCTGTAATGAAGGCACGCTTTTGAGTGTATTGTTTGCTTAAGGTTAATTGGGAAGGCATAAAATATTATAGTTTGATTTATCTTAAAATTACTACCAATATACAAGAATTACCAAAAAAACTGCTAAAAATTATGTTTTTTTATGTAAATTAAATTTTTTGAAGAAACAACGCAGTAATCACTAATATGGGTAAAAGAAAATGAGGGCTAAAAGTGAGAATGCAAGAGGGTTAGAAGTAAGCATCATTTTCAATCCCTCTCTAAATCACACCTTCAACCCTTCACTAAATTTCACCTCGTTAAATACAAAGAAATTTCCTAGCTTTGCATAATTTATGAAAGAGTGATTTTGAATCATTTATTTTTTATCACCTAAGTTTCAAGTATTTATTTTTTAACCCTTAATAGCCCTTTGCTTTATGCCCCGCAAACAAGATATTAAATCGGTTTTGATTATCGGTTCAGGCCCCATTGTGATTGGTCAGGCTTGTGAATTTGATTATGCAGGTTCGCAAGCTGCACGCTCACTTCGTGAAGAAGGTATTGAAGTTATCTTAATTAACTCCAACCCTGCCACCATCATGACCGACCCTAAGATGGCAGACCATGTGTATCTTAAGCCCTTAGAAGCTAGATACATAGAAGAAATCTTGAAAGAGCATCCTCAGATTGATGCCGTATTGCCTACAATGGGCGGACAGACAGCCCTCAACCTAGCCATTGACTGTCAAAATGAAGGTTTGTGGGAAGAGTATGGTGTCAAGATTATAGGTGTGGACATCAAAGCAGTAGAAACGACCGAAGACCGTGAGAAATTTCGCCTCAAAATGAAAGAACTCAAGGCAAATGTCTGTGACGGACGCGCCGCTACCTCTTTTTTGGATGGTAAAAAAATTGCCCAAGAAATCGGGTTTCCACTCGTTATTCGTCCTTCTTACACACTAGGAGGCACTGGAGGTGGTTTTGTAAATACTGCCGAAGAGTTTAACCAAGCCCTTACTCGTGGCTTGACTGCTTCTCCTATCCATGAAGTATTGATAGAAAAAAGTATATTAGGCTGGAAAGAGTTTGAGCTAGAACTTCTTAGAGATGGAGCAGGCAATATTATTATTATTTGTTCTATTGAGAATGTAGATCCAATGGGGATTCATACAGGAGACTCTATTACTGTAGCTCCTGCCATGACACTCTCTGACAAACTCTACCAAGAAATGCGTAACCTTGCCAAGCTTTGCATGAATGGCATAGGGCAGTTTGCAGGAGGATGCAATATACAATTTGCCGTAAACCCAGAAGATGACCAAATCGTGGTGATAGAGATTAACCCTCGTGTTTCTCGCTCTTCGGCATTGGCTTCTAAAGCGACGGGTTATCCGATTGCAAAAATAGCTGCTAAATTGGCTATTGGCTATAACCTAGATGAACTCAAAAATCAAATCACCAAGACTACTTCAGCTTATTTTGAGCCAAGTATTGATTATGTGATTGTAAAAATACCTCGCTGGAATTTTGATAAATTTCAAGGAGCAGATTTACGCCTTGGCTTACAGATGAAATCAGTAGGAGAAGCCATGGGCATTGGCAGAAACTTCCAAGAAGCTCTCCAAAAAGCCTGTCAATCTCTAGAAAATAGACGCAATGGCTTAGGAGCAGATGGCAAAGAATGTACTGACCAAAAAGAAGTATTAGAAAATCTAGAAAATCCAAAGGCAGACCGTATCTTCTATATCAAAGATGCCTTCTCAATGGGAATTTCTCTAAGAACCATCCAGAAACTAACCAAAATGGATAAATGGTTTTTGCAGCAAATAGAAGAACTCGCACAGATAGACAAGGAAATTCAGAAATATAAATTAGATAATTTGCCCAAAGCTCTCTTAATGAAAGCCAAGCAAAAAGGATATGCTGATAGACAAATAGCACATTTGCTTTCCTGTCTCGAGAGTGAAGTCTATCTTCTTCGTCAGAAGCTAGGTATTCAGAGAGTCTATAAAATGGTAGATACCTGTGCTGCTGAGTTTGAAGCACTGACTCCTTATTATTATTCTACTTTTATCAATCAAAGCGAAGAAGACAAAGGCACGTATGGCTTTGCAGACGAAATTCATAATGAATCTATAGTTACAGATAAGAAAAAAGTCATTATTCTTGGCTCAGGCCCTAACCGAATAGGGCAAGGCATTGAGTTTGATTACTGCTGTGTGCATGGGGTTTTAGCTGCCAAAGAAGCTGGTTATGAGACAATTATGATTAATTGTAATCCTGAAACGGTTTCTACAGATTTTGATATTGCAGATAAGCTTTATTTTGAGCCTGTGTTTTGGGAGCATATTTATGACATCATTTTGCATGAAAAGCCTGAGGGAGTCATCGTACAATTAGGTGGACAAACTGCCCTCAAACTAGCTGAAAAGCTAGACAGATACGGAATCCCTATTCTAGGAACACCTTATGAAGCACTAGACCTTGCTGAAGACCGTGAGCGTTTTTCGGTGATGCTTCAAGAAAATAACATTCCTTATCCTGAGTTTGGGGCAGTCAGAACCACAGAAGCTGCCGTAGAACTTTCCAAAACACTAGATTTTCCATTATTGGTGCGTCCTTCTTATGTATTGGGTGGACAAAGGATGAAAATCGTCATCAATGAGCAAGAGTTAGAAGAGCATGTAGTAGATGTATTAAACTATTTCCCTAATAATAATATCTTACTAGATAGATTCTTAGACAATGCCATAGAAGCAGAAGCTGATGCTATCTGTGATGGTGAGGAGGTTTATATCATTGGGATTATGGAGCATATCGAGCCCGCAGGGATCCACTCAGGTGATTCTAATGCAGTATTACCGCCTTTTTCCCTTAGCCCTCTGATAATGGAGCAAATCGCAGAATATACCAAACGGATTGCCCTTGCATTAGATACGAAAGGCTTGATTAATATACAGTTTGCTATCAAAGATGAGACAGTATATGTCATTGAAGCCAACCCTCGTGCCTCTCGTACAGTGCCATTTATCTGTAAATCTTATGAGCGACCTTACATCAATTATGCCACTAAGGTAATGCTAGGAGATAAAAAACTAAGTGATTTTGATTTGGATAAATCTGCTACTTCTTGGTTTATTCCTGTTCGTCAGGGGTATGCCATCAAGATTCCAGTTTTTTCTTTTGATAAATTCCCCAATGTCAATAAAGAACTAGGTCCAGAGATGAAATCTACGGGAGAAGCCATTTACTTTATCAAGAACTTGAGAGATGAATTTTTCAAGAAAGTATATAGCGAGCGTAATTTATACCTCAGCAAGTAATCCCTATATTATTAGAATCTATTTTGGAAAGCCTATAATTTATCTTATAAGCTTTTTTTATTACAAAAATTTCTAATGACCGATTACTAACCCAAATCTACCTTTTCGTTTCCGAACGATACCTTTTACTCAATAGAGGATTCAAGGTCTAATACTGATGTAAGTTTTTCCGTTTTGAATTAAATAATGATTATTTTTACAATTTTCAAACATCATAAATTACAATTAATAATGAAGTATCTTATATTAACCATCCTCCTAATAGGTTTCTTATCTACCAACAGCTTTGGACAAGTGATTGACCCTGCTGAGATTGCTAAGCGAAAAGCAGAGAATAGAGCCAATAACAGAATAGACCAAGGAATAGACAAAGGACTTGACAAAGTAGAAGGTCTTTTTAAGAAAAAAGACAAAAAAGATAAGAAGAGCAAAGACGACAATGATCAAAATAGCCAAAACGACCAAAATAATCAAGGTAATCAAGATAATCAAGGTAATCAAGGTAATCAAGGTAATCAAGGTAATAACTCAAATGGTAATCAGAATTCAAATCAAAATTCTGGTTCTTCGAATGGAAATAATTCGTCATTAAAAACATATTCTAAATTTGACTTTGTGGCAGGAGAAAAGGTACTTGCAATGGAAGATTTTTCTCGTTCTAGTGTAGGCGATTTTCCATTAGGTTGGAATACAAACTCTTCTGCTGAAGTGGTAACTTTAGAGGGAAGACCAGAAAAATGGCTTTTTATGACCAAAACAGGTTATTTTCAACCTGATTTTATAAAAGATTTGCCAGAGAATTTTACGCTAGAATTTGATGTCATGACTCGTTATACTTCTTCTAATGTTCTAGCCTATAACTTTGCAATTTATTCTTCTGAAAATCCACGTCAAGATATTTCAAATAAGTACCTTCAGAAAAATAAAGGTGTTTTTGAATTTAGTTGGGGAGGTTGTACAAATAATGCAGGATATGAAATACAAGAAAAAGGAGAGGTAGTAAGTAAGAATGGAAGTATGTCTGTTGCTGCTTTCGACTGTAAAGGTCAAGATAATGAACAGGCTTCTATGGTACGAATTTCTATTTGGAGACAAAAAAATCGTTTGCGTATCTATGCCAATGAAACG
>JBBRUH010000432.1:0-4731 GCA_038248005.1 Cytophagales bacterium
GTGAAGGCACAAACCCAAGTTACATTGAGCAATTATCCGTTTCTGTGGTGATATGTGCCTATAATGAATTGAGCAATCTTCAAGAACTCCTGCCTCTACTTCAAAAACAAACGTATCCAGATTTTGAGATTATCATCGTCAATGACCGTTCGGAAGATGGAACTGCACAATGGCTTGAAGAGCAATCTCAGCAAATTCCTTATTTAAAATGTACCCATATTTCACAAACTCCTTCGGGCTATAACCCTAAGAAATATGCTTTATCAAGAGGAATTTCATTGGCTAAGAATGAGATTATTTTGCTGACAGATGCAGATTGTCGCCCTAGTACAACAGAATGGATAACACTCATGCAAAATCAGTTTGAGCCTCAGACCGATATTGTCTTAGGCGTTTCACCTTATTTTAAGCACAATACTTTTTTAAATGCTTTTATTCAATTTGAAACCTTTTATACTGCTCTGCAATACTTGAGTTTTGCCAAATTAAAAATGCCATATATGGGAGTCGGGCGAAATTTAGCTTATCGAAAGGCAATTTTTGAGCATAAAAAACAGTTTTTTAAAAAAATCAAACATATTACTGGTGGAGATGATGATCTTTGGATTGGAAAAATAGCCAATTCAAAAAATACCAAAATTTGTCTAAATCCCGATTCTTTTGTATATTCAAAACCGAAAACAAGTTTAACCGCTTGGTTTCGCCAAAAACAAAGACATTTGTCTGTTGGTAAATTTTATTCCTTTAAAATAAAGTCTTATTTAGCAACTTTACATCTTTCACAAGCATTGTTTTGGATGATGAGTCTTATTTGTTTTGGTGCATATTGTGTATCTTTGCTTTCGGATATAAAGCTATATTTTTGGGCATTCATTTTGAGGGAGATAAGTTTGCTGATAATTTGGGGTTTAATCCATCAAAAATATCGTTTGCCCGTGCATATTATTGGCTTGTTGTTTTTTGATTTATTATTCATTTTTTATATTTTTATTACAGGTATTATTGCATTTAGCAAAAAAACTATTTCATGGAATTAGACAATAGCAAGAAAAAATTTTCTGATAAAGCACTTCAAGATTTTAATCTAATTGATTCTGCAAGAAATGATGGCGACCAAAGAGCTTATGCTGAGCTGATGGATCGATACAGAAAACCATTATACCATACTATGCTCAAAATGGTGAAAAATACGGATGATGCCGAAGACCTGACTATAGAAGCCTTTGCAAAGGCATTTAGAGGATTAGAAAAATTCAAAAAGGAATATACTTTTAGTACTTGGCTTTTTAGAATAGCTACCAATAACTGTATTGATTTTATTCGCAAGAAAAAACTTGATACGATGAGCATTAGTGGTGTTTTCAAAGATGACAATGGTGATGAAGTAGGAATGGAAATCAAAGATAACAGCCTAGATCCACAAGAAAAAGCCATCAAAGGTCAAAAAATAGAGTTGATGCGAATCATCGTAGATAGACTTCCTAACAAATACCGCCGTCTGGTAGATTTAAGGTATTTTAAAGAGTATTCTTATGACGAAATCGCCAAAGAGATAGATATTCCTCTTGGTACTGTCAAAGCACAACTACACCGAGCCAAAGAATTGCTTTTTGATTTGATTAAAGATAAAAGAGAGATTATATAAAGTCTAAGTAAAAGATTGATTACAAGTTATTGCTTAGTAATGGTTTAAAAATAAATATTTATTCTGACCAAAACGCTCATTATCAATAACTTAATAACCTAATAATTAATAATTTACTAACTAATCTCTTATTGAGTGATGAGTTATCTTAAGCATATTGATAATTATTTCTTTTAACAAGATAAATTATAAACTAACTTTAACCAGCTACTTAGTTTGTAATTAGCTGATAATAAGCATTCTACTCAAACTAAATGATTACTTTATTTATAAAACATTACTAATTATTAAGCCTCTCTAAGGAGTAAAACACGTAGATAAACCATTGAGCATCTCCAAAAACTATCAACTATTTCATCAATCTTGCTATGGTCTATCTCCTCTCAAAGAAGATAGCATAGATGCATTAATTACTGACCCACCCTACGGAATATCTTATCAAAATAACTACTGGGACAAAGATTTACCCAACAAAAAAATCTGGGAAGATAGCCTAAGAGTACTCAAACCTGGTGCTTTTGGATTGGTTTTTTCATCTGTAAGGCTCATGCACCGCCTTATGGTAGATTTAGAAGACAGTGGTTTTATTATCAAAGATGTACTTTTCTGGGCTTACTTGAATGGCATGCCCAAAAATAAAGGAGTAGCTCTAGACATAGACAAAAAACTAGGAGTGAAGAGCAAGGTCATAGGCAAGTATGAATATGTGCAAGGCTATAAAAAAGATGGAGCAGATAACTACTATGCCTCCGAAGAAAAATTAAAATACGAACCCAATTCTGAGCTAGGCAAGCAATACAAAGGAGCAGGATTCGGTCTAAAACCTGCTTACGAGCCTATCATCTTAGTCCAAAAACCTATAGACAAAGGATTAAAAGTATCTGAAAACATCATCAAGCATGGCACAGGAGCTTTGAATCTAGAGCAAACACGCATCCCTTATGAGCAAGGAGAGACTAAAGTAGGTCATAACCCACATCCAAAGGGGAGGGTAGCTGCCAATATTATTAGAAGCGAAGAATGGGAAGATGGCTATGATAAATTTTTTGTAATCCCCAAAGTCAGACAAAAAGCTGAAAAATACAACCATCATCCCACTTTAAAACCTGTAAACCTGATGCATCATCTTGTCAAATTGGTAAGTTTTGAGCGTCAGACTGTACTAGATCCTTTTATGGGCAGTGGCAGCACAGGAGTAGCAAGCTTAGAGCTTCAAAGAGCATTTATAGGGTTTGAACTAGACGAAGCCTATTTTAAAATTTGTGAGCAGAGACTTACAGGATTGTCTTCTGAAAAATAAGATTAGAAACTAATTCATAAATAATTTTTTGAAATGAACGAAACACGTCCTTCGGCACAGCTTTACTTAGTGCCTACACCTATCGGAAATTTAGAAGACATTACCTTGCGTGCTATTCGTATTTTAAGCGAGGTGGATACGATTTTGGCTGAGGATACACGACAAACAGGCATCTTGTTGAAGCATCTAGAGATTCACAAGCCCTTACAAAGCTATCATATTTTTAATGAGCATAAAGTATTGGCTTCTCTTATGGAGCGATTCAAAAAAGGAGAAATCATGGCCTTGGTCTCTGATGCGGGTACACCTGCGATTTCTGACCCTGGATTTTTGCTAGTGCGTGAAGCCCTTCAAAATCAAATAGAAATAGAATGTCTGCCTGGACCTACGGCTTTTGTGCCTGCCCTTGTCAAGTCGGGTTTTCCTACCGATAAATTCGTTTTCGAAGGATTTTTACCCCATAAAAAAGGAAAACAAACTCGCCTAAAATTCTTAGCTGAAGAGACTAGAACTATCATATTATATGAATCTCCTCACAGAATCATCAAGACATTGCAAGGTTTGGCTGAGTTTATGGGAGAAGACCGTCTAGCTTCTGTCTCGAGAGAACTGACCAAGCTATACGAAGAAACCCAGACCAATACCTTGGGAGAATTAATCACCTATTTTCAAAACCAAAAGATTAGAGGCGAGTTTGTGATTGTGATTAAAGGAAAAGAAGAGTAAAAGAGTAAAGAGCCAGAGGTAAGGAACAATAAGCTTTTAGCAGTTTGGTAATGCCTTTTTAAACCTTTTACTTTGATAAAATTATTATAGCAAAAAATGAATACCCATACCCAAAACCTCCTCCAAATACGTCCTGTGCTTCCCGTAGAGCCTGCTGATGATAGCGAAATGGCTCATTTTCAGGTATATACTTTGCGTCCAGTTCTTAAAATGCAAAATGAATTGATTTTAGATATTTTTAAGGATTATCTCCAAGAAGTAAAGATGGATTTTTCTAAACGCTCTGAAAAGCAACAAAGAGATTTTATTGAAAATGCCCTCACTAAACAAAATTCACTTAAATTTACGCTTATTGGAACGGTCATAGGGCATTTTACAAGTGAAGAATATACTTTCTACCAAAGCCATCGCCAAGAAATCACCAAACGCCTAGTGCGTTTTCTTTCTAAAAGGATTTTTGAAGGAATGTCCTTATAATTAAGTCGCCTGTGAGGACACAGGCAACGGCGTAAATCTAGTAAGGCATTCATTCTTGAGGTTCGTGTCTTCACAAACCACCATCGATTTCGGTTCGTGAAGACACGAACCGAGGGTTAGATTCTAGCACGACAAAAAATGCTACTAAAAACTAAAACTTTTACAGCTATTTGATACTGTTATTTGTTACTGAAATATGAAAATACAACGAAATATACTTCTTACTTCTATGCATGATAAAAAGCCTTTTGGTTTAGATGCTTTTTATCTTCAAGATGGCAAAGCCAAGCCTGTGGTCATATTTATACATGGCTTCAATGCTTTTAAAGACTGGGGGCATTTTGATTTGGTAGCAGAAGCCTTTGCCAATGCAGGCTTTACTTTTATCAAGTTTAACCTTTCACACAATGGCACTACGCCTACTCGTCCTACTGAGTTTGTAGATTTACAAGCTTATGGCAATGATAAATTTTCTACGGATTTGAATGATATTGGCTTAGTCTTGAATTATTTACACAAGTCTGATTGTCCTTTTAAGCGTGAAATGGATTTAGGGAAAATCTCCTTGGTAGGACATAGCAGA
>JBBRUH010000433.1:0-4715 GCA_038248005.1 Cytophagales bacterium
TACAACAAGCCTGTCATTTTTGGAGTACTTACCCCTAACAATCACGAACAAGCCCTAGACAGAGCTGGAGGTAGTTTTGGTAACAAAGGCGATGAAGCTGCTATTACAGCTATCAAAATGCTTAATTTTTGATTGGTTCTTACTATAAACCTCTCCCTTACCATCTATATACATAATCTAATTATCAAAGTATGAAAATTCTTAAATTTGGAGGCACTTCTGTCGGTACACCTGATAGAATGAGACATATCGCCAGATTAGTACAAAATTCAGATAAAAAAATAGTAGTGCTTTCTGCACTCTCTGGCACTACCAATACACTTGTAGAGATTTCTCGACATTTATATCAAAATAATAAGCAACAAGCTACCCAATTAATCTCAACTCTAAAGACCATTTATATCCAATTTACGAAGGATTTATTTTCCACCGAAATAGGGAATCAAAAGGCAACTCAGATTTTAGAAGAACATTTTAAAACGCTTGAAGTGTTTGCAAGTGATTTTGAGACATTTACAGATAAAGAAGAAAAAATTATTCTGGCACAAGGTGAGATGCTTTCTACCAGAATATTCCATACTTATTTGGAAGAACAAAAAATACCATCCGTCTTTCTTCAAGCACTTCACTTTATGAGAACAGGTGTAGAAGGTGAGCCTGATTTAACTTATATAGAAGATAAGCTCCGCAAAGAAATTGCTGAGTATCCTGATAGTTCGCTTTTTATTACACAAGGATATATTTGCCTCAATGCAGAAGATAATATCGATAACCTTAAAAGAGGAGGAAGTGATTACTCTGCTTCTCTTATAGGTGCAGCACTTCGTGCCGAAGAAATCCAGATTTGGACTGATATAGATGGGATGCACAACTCTGACCCACGCATCGTCAAAAACACTAAACCTGTAGCCGAACTCTCTTTTGAAGAAGCAGCAGAGTTAGCCTATTTCGGAGCTAAAATACTCCACCCTGCTACGATACATCCTGCACAACAGTATAATATCCCTGTAAAATTGCTCAACACAATGCAACCAGAAGCACTAGGCACTACTATTAAAGATGAAATAAACACACAGCCAGTCATCAAGTCTATTGCTGCCAAAGATCAAATTACAGCCATTAAGATTAAATCGACTCGAATGCTGATGGCGTATGGATTTTTGAGGAAAATATTTGAAATATTTGAGTCTTATAAGACTCCCATAGATATGATTACTACTTCGGAAGTAGCTGTCTCTCTCACAATAGATAATGATACCCACTTAGTTCAAATCATCACAGAACTTGAAAAATTTGGTACTGTAGAGATAGACTATAACCAGACAATTGTCTGTGTGGTTGGTAATTTTGTGGCAGAACAACTTGGAACTGCAGCAAGTGTATTTACTGCTTTGCAAACTATCCCTGTAAGGATGATTTCTTTTGGAGGAAGCAGAAATAATATATCTATACTTGTTAATACCTCAGATAAAAATGAAGCACTTATCCGATTACATCAGGGATTATTCTAAATTTTTAGTCTATCCAAAATAAATTTTCTAAACTTTACTCTAAACGAAAAAGCCCATTAATGGGCTTTTTTGTTTAAATCCTGTTTTTTATCCAATCTACTTTTCCATCTTCACTCGGCTGATGATTTTTACATCCTCAGGCACACGAGTTGAGCTTAGATAATGCAGGGTAGCTAACTCTCCTTTTTGCCAGTTTTTGATAAAATCATCATAATAAAAACTTCCTGGGTTTCCTGACTGACCGCCTGGATAAATCCCGTATGCTTTAGGTGTCTTGCCTAGTGCTACGACCATTCGCCAAGAAGGGCCTGTGCGTCCCGTAGTAGCATTGACTGTAGTAGCATCTCCTGGACTCATGATTCTTTGATTGCTAAATGCAGGAATGCGAGCAAGGTGTCTTATGGTTAAGTCCCTGTCATTGCTCCATTTCCAAGCTTCATTGTTAAAGCCTTTGTGTTTTTCTGAAAGTTTCTGAATGGTTTCTTTAAATGATTGCAAGGCAATGTCTTGGATATTTTCTACTTTTTCTGTGCGAACATCATCAAACCATTTTACAGGATTCAGGCTATCAGTTTTATTGGCAAGTATTAGTGTCTGTTCTCTTGATGGATACATGATATCTTCACCATTGAGTTCATCCTCCCAAGTAGCTACTGAGAAATTATCCCACCAATGCTTAAAGATAGTAGGTGCGATTTTATCAGCATCATAGTAATAGTCCCATGTTTTTAGGAAATCGTATGCTTGTTTTTCTTCTTTCCCAAGTTTTTCTACTGATAGTGATGCCAATAGTTTAGGCAGTACATCATGGGCAAATAAGCCATAAGCATCATACTGTAGCAATCTCATACTATCAGGGGTGATTTGCTGCATCTCTGTGAGGCGTTGATTAATCCTAGCTCCTCGCTCATAAGTCGCAAATTTCCAGTGTAAATAATAAGGGTAAAGTGAGTCTGAAACAGGAAACTGATTCGCAGAACTTACAAACCCTCTCTCAGGGTTTTTGACATGAGGATTCTGTGAAGCAGGAATCCAACCCTGCCAGTCGTGTTCTGGATTACTTCCATCTAGGACATATTTTCCTTGTTCCTTCCATTTAAGAGGGATTTTTCCGTTGGAAGTAATGGCAATGTCTTTGTTTACATCTGCAAAAATAAAATTTTGAGCAGGGCAGACATAATAGGTGAGTGCTTCTCTATAATCTTTATAGTTTTTGGCACGGTTAAGTTTATAAAAGGTTAGAAAATCATTAGAAGCCTCATGAGCTACCCAGCGAAGTGCCGATTCTAGCGGTACTGACCTTCCAGCAAGCCAAGTAGCCCCCTTTGCGTCTTGAGTGGCTACTACAGGGCCATGGTGCGTATAGATTAAAGTATCTAATACAAAACCTCCTCCCTTTATTTTGAGAGTATCTATAATGATTTTAGTATCTCGCCATTCCTCTCCATATTTGTATTGCTTGCGTTCTTTATCTTTAAAAGTAACTCTATACCAGTCTGTTACATCAGGAGCTACATTGGTTACTCCCCAAGCTACTTCCTTATTAAACCCTATAATCACACAAGGACTACCAGGCAGAGAGACTCCATAAACATTAGATTTAGGCCCTACAAGCTGAATCTCAAACCAGATAGAAGGAAGATTCAACCCTAAGTGAGGGTCATTACTTAGGATAGGATAACCAGTAGCTGATTTATCTCCTGATACTGCCCAGTTATTACTTCCTATCCCACTGCGGTCTTCGGGTTTTCCTGCCGTACTGTCAAGGGGAAGGGGAGCTGTATAAGATTTAGGGCGTTTGGGAATATCTTCTTTCTTAAATTTAAAAGGAGTATCCTTTGGAATGATAGGGTCTTGCTTGGCAGTATAATCAGGAAACATGAGTGAAGTTTGCTCAATGCCATATTTTTCTAAAATCCTCGTCATCGCCAAATCACTATTGGCATAAGATAAATCTTGAGACATATATTTTAGTAGCAAAGCACATTTAAGAGGAGTCCAAGGCTCTGGAGCATAGCCCAGTAATTTATATTCTATTGGATAATTGCGTGGGCTAAGTTGAGAAATATAAGCATTTACCCCTTTGCAATAGGCTTCCACGGTCTGCTTGGTAGTTTCATCTTTCATCATCTCCTCTAAGGAGTTTTGGGCTGCGGTCTTCATTCCGATACGCCTTTGGAAGCGGTCAAAGTCTAGGGCATTTTCTCCTACAATCTCAGCCAAACGACCAGCAGAGGCATAAGTCTGAAACTCCATCTGCCACAGTCTGTATTGAGCAGTTACATAGCCTTGAGCAAAATAAAGATCTTGATCATTTTTGGCAAAAATATGAGGCACCATTCGCTCATCCATCAAGATTTCTACTTTGTCTAGTAAGCCGTCTGTTTGTATGGTGATTTCTTCGCTAGGTTTGCGTGTTTCTCCATTAACCCAAAACCCGCCAAATGGATTTAAAAATTGTGCAAAACTAGGTGCACTTTTAAGAACTGTGATGTCTTTTAGGAAGGGAAGTTCTGAGGGGCGATTATCAAGAATATAAAATAATAGTGCAGTAAACCCTAATGCAAATAATAAACGAATAAATTTCATACGCTATATTTCTTTTAAAAATCTCAATTTAGAGAATAGATGTTTTTATATACCAAACTAATTAAACCAAATGTAAAAATATGAGTTTATTGTAAAATTATTGTAGTTTACAGACTTTTTACAATAAAACTATTTTAAACCTTATGTCTGAATCTTCTGAAACCCCCAAAATCGCTCAAAAAGCACCTTATGCCCTAGAGGTAGAGGCTGGTAATTACTTCTGGTGTAGCTGTGGTCATAGCCAAAAACAACCTTTTTGTGATGGCTCTCACAAAGGCACTTCTTTTACACCTATCAAAGAAATCATCTCCGAAACTAAAACAGTCTATTGGTGTGGTTGCAAAGCCTCTGGAAATGCTCCTTTTTGTGATGGCTCTCACAAGAATTTATAACTGATTTTATATAAAAAGCGAAGGGTTCACCTAAAAGCAAACCCTTCGGTATTCTAAAACTTCTATTTATTTATAGAATAGAATGGTATTCAACAACTTCAACTAAAACATAGTAAATTATAGTAATAAATAGTATTTTATGCTTATATTTGTGTTATGAAATTATCTGATTATGCAAAAAAGATAGGAGTAACTTATAGAACGGCTCACAATCATTGGAAAA
>JBBRUH010000434.1:0-4670 GCA_038248005.1 Cytophagales bacterium
GTGGAGCCTTTGGATGGATGTTAAAATTATCTTCCGCACTGCTTACAATATGGTTAAAGGTGAAGAAATGGCTTACTAAGCCTTTCTATAACAATATTTCATTTTGAATTAAAAGCATTTAAGAATCGTATATTTGATAGTTTAGCATTAAAAAACCCAACTAAGATTTAGTTGGGCTTTTTTATGTGTTTTAGTGAAATAATTTATTTTTAGAAGATTTATACCTCTTTCAAATCATAAAAACATTTATTCATTTTTAGGAGAACGATATTTTATCTAAGTTTGCAGATAAGTCAATTATATTATTTTTATATCTCTAATAAATTATTAAAAAATATAAAATGGAGTAAAATATAGACTTTGGTATATTTTTTTTCAGTACAATAGTTTTAAACAATAAAGCTTAAAACTTTACAAATTATTAAAGATAACATAAGATGTCTCTTATTCCCGATTTTCTCTTTCCCTTGCTATGGTTCATTCTAGGTGGTCTTCTATCAGGACTCATAGTCTATATTTATATGCTGAAAAGTGTAAAAGGGGCAGAAAGGGAATATAAATCATTAGAATCTCAACTCAAGAAAACCAATAATGCGATAGAAAGCCTCAAAAAAGATACAAACTTAGAAATACGTGCAAGAGATAGAAAACTAGAAATAGTAGATGAAAAATACTTAGCTCTTCAAGAAGAATATAAAGTGTTCCAAAAAGATGTTAAGACTCAAATAGAGGAAAAAAATCAACTAATCTTGAAATTAAAAGAATCTGAATCTTCTGAAGCAGATGAAGAGAAGTAAGAAAAGATAATTGAAAATAAGTGATGAGTTTGCTAGGTAAAATTTTAATAATCAGTCTTTTATAACAAGATTAGAGTTCAAACTAATTTTAATCAGCTATTATGAAGCTATAATATGATGGCTTCTGCCAAATCTTCTCCTAGTAAACTTCCCAAAGCCACTCCCATACCATTAAGCCCAGCACCTACCCAGATATTGGGTTGAGCTTCTCGCAAGATAGGATTTCTATCAGCAGTAAAACCCATTACTCCAGACCACTGTTGCTCTATCTTAAAATCAATATTTGGTAAAATGACCTCATTCAGTTTTTGTATTAAATCAGCTTGTATTTTCGCATTTAAAGCTAGTTCTGTAGTACTTTCGGTATCAAAATCTTGATTTCGTCCTCCTCCGAAGAGTACTCTCTCACCCAAATCACGGAAATAGTAAAATCCCTCTTCAAAATGAAAAGTGCCCTTGAACTTTAATTGAGGAATAGGCGATGTAATTAAAACCTGTCCTCTTCCTGGTTTAATGACTAGGTCAGGCAATAAATGAGGAGTGAAAGCATTGGTACAAACTGCTACCTTATGAGCTTTAAAATGTATAAACTCTTCCTCTTTATTCTTGACGATGACGCTGACTTGTCCATTTTCTGTTGATTCAAAACCCTTGACTTCTATATTGGTCAATATACTGACTCCCCTAGACTGCACATATTTTTGTAAAGATTTCATCATCTTTCCTGTGTGAACCTGTGCTTCGTAAGGATTAAAAATTAGCTTTTTTACTGAGCCTTCCGCAAAACCAAACTCTTTCACTTGCATAGTAGCATCTTTAAAAACAGGCTCAGGAAAGACAGACTCCAATGCCTGATTGACTTGCTCTAATCCTCCGATTTTTGCAATATCTTTCTCAAAAATCAACTCATAGCCTCCATATTTTTCTAAACCTATATTATCTTCGCCAAGTCTTTTTTTAAGAAGAGAAAGCCCTTTCCATCTTCGCTCTACTCGTGTCAGCATTGCTTCGGTATTGGTTTCTTCTATTTCACTCTGTAGCTCCGTCAAGCTTCCAAAACAAGCAAAACCTGCATTCTTAGTACTTGCCCCACTAGGAAAAATCCCTCGTTCTAGTACTAAAATTTGTGCCTTTGGTTTCCTTTCTATTAAAGCTGCAGCCGTAGAAAGCCCTACTAAACCTCCTCCTACGATAAGGTAATCATATTCTAAGAAGGATTCTTTCTCCCAAAAACTAAGCATAATGGTATGGTTTGTTTGCTTAAAAAATCGAAGATACATAAATTTAGTTAGAGATGAATTACAAGTAATTAGTCATTAGTTTGTAATAACTTGATAATGAGTGTTTTAACTAAAATAAATGATTGCTTTATTTTGAAGGGAGTTACTTAATAGACAATAAAAAAAGACGAGACCACCTAATAGTAAGGGTCAAATTCTTCTCACTATGCTAAGATATTATTCTTAAACTTCCACTATTTGGCTTTATTTTGTAATATTGCCACACCAAATATATTCCTAAATTTAGATACAAAATGAAAAATCTATCACTTATTTTCTTCTTCTTATTTTTAGCACCTCATTTTATATTTGCCCAAAAAACCCTTTTACAATCAGGCCCGATGGTGGGTTATTCTGAGATGAAAGAAGTGGCACTTTGGGTACAGACTAAAGCCTCAGTAGAGGTGAAAATTGCATATTATGTATCAGGAAAGCCTGAGACAAAACAATTTACTGAAACGATTACTACCAAAAAGAATGAGTTATTCATCGCTAAGCCTATTGCCTATACTGAGCCAGGGCTTCGCTATGATTATGAACTCTATATTAATGAACAAAAAATAGACTTTGCATATCCCCTTCAGTTTCAGAGCCAAGCATTGTGGCAGTGGCGAACTGACCCACCTGCTTTTGAATTTGCCATCGGGAGTTGTAACTATATCAATGAAGAAGCCTATGACCGACTAGGTAAACCTTATGGAGGAGAGTATCAGATATTTGAGGCTATTCGTGCCAAAAAACCTGAATTTATGCTCTGGATGGGGGACAATACCTATTTGCGTGAAGTAGATTGGAATACTACTTCAGGCGTTTATCACCGCTATACACATACCAGGTCAGTACCTGAGATGCAGGCATTATTGGCTTCTACGCATAATTATGCTATATGGGATGACCATGATTATGGCCCTAATGACTCAGACCGCAGTTACTGGCTCAAAGATACGACTCAAAAAGCCTTTAAACTTTTCTGGCCAAGTCCTAACTATGTGATGGAAAATGGAGTCGCTCATACTTTCTTTTGGAATGATTGTCAGTTTTTTATGCTTGATAATCGGTATTTTAGAAGTCCACAAAATCGGAGTACAAGTGAAAAAGCTTATCTTGGAAATGCACAACTAGAATGGCTGATAGATGCTTTGGCTGCTAGTCAAGCCAATTTTAAATTTGTAGTAGTAGGTGGTCAAGTATTAAACTCTAATACAAGTCCTTATTTGGAAACCTACCAGCAATATGCCGAGGAAAAAACAAAGCTTCTAGAAGAGATAGAAAAGAATAATATCTCAGGAGTAATTTTTCTGGATGGAGATCGTCACCACACCGAGCTTTCTAAAATGGATAGAGAAGGGAATTATCCACTGTATGACCTCACTATCTCACCTCTCACAGCAGGGGCAGTAGGAGACCGCTCCAAAGATGAAGATAATAAATACCGTGTACCAGAGACTTATTTTGGAGAGCGTAACTTTGGTATGTTACGCATCAGTGGACCTCGCAAAGAACGTGTGTTGACCATTCGTGTGATTAACAATGCAGGCAAGGAAATTTGGAAAAAAGAAATTAAAGCAACTGATTTACAAAAAAAATAATATTTATAAACTACCGAAGAGTTCACTCAAAGCGAACTCTTCGGTAGCTTAAGTAAATGGTTAAAATTAGTTTATATTTTTATATTTCTATAAATAACTGATTATCAGTATTTTAATAGAACCACTCGTCGCTTACGGCTTAATCATCTGTATCAAATACAATCTCACCCAGTTGATTGTCTGAGTTTTGGCTTTCTCTTAGTTTTTTGGCTTCTTGGAGTTCTTCTTGAAGGCGATAAAAACGATAAGTAAGCTGTCCATCTTTATCATTCCCTAACTCACCATCTAGGTCATAGATAAGCGTTTGCATCATTTTCTCTACTTCTACTGGTTTGAGGCTTTCTTCTCCTTTGCTTCTATTATTGGTTACCTCTGTAAGCTCTTGAATAGAAATCTCACGGTAGTTCTGCTCAAAAATAGTACGCATTAGGCGTTTGCGGATATTTTCTAATCGTCGTTTTTTGCGTTTAGGCTGAATATCAAACCAACGATAAACTGGTAGAGTAAAAAATAAAACTGAAAACATAAAAGGTAGCCAGCCTAGTAATATGGCTGTTAATTGATTTCCTTCTGTAATCAAAAATGCCAGAAAAGCAGATGAAACGATTAGATTGAATCCATTCATCAATCCTACCCCGAGGTTGCGTCCTTGGGTATTTCCTGTAAGTTTATATTCTGGCTCATATTCATTCCAGTACCAGATTATAGGTGCATCGGCTTGAGTATCTTTACTTTTTATTAAAGCCTGAAAATCACCATAGAGGATTTTATTATTGCTAATCTTAGGCTCACCATCAAAGCGAGCAATAATTTCTGAGAAAAAATCATCTGCTTTTTCACCAGTCCAGCCTGCGAGACCAATCATTTCAGGTTTGACGATAACTCCTTGATTTTTACGAAGATAAGAGGCTACTTCCTGCTGATTTTCTAATGGGTTAGCCTCCACTCTAGGTGGTCCAAACACAAAATCATAGACTGAAGCCACAAAACCTTTTTTTCCTTTA
>JBBRUH010000435.1:0-4656 GCA_038248005.1 Cytophagales bacterium
GTATCAGTAGTGCGGAGGCGTTTGTGATGGAGAATTTAGATAAAGATACTAAGCTTTATGTAATCTTTACAGCTATTCAATCTAAAAAAACCTTGAAATATAGATTAGGGAGCATTTACTCACATAAGCAAGTAAGAATAGACATAGATAATGTTGTACTAAGAGAAAACCTAAATTCTATTTATCCAATGATGTATCACTTTCAAGGGAATAAATTAATAGAAGTAAAGGAGTTAAATCCAGAAAATATTTAATCTTACAACCCAAACTCAAGAGCCATAAAACTTGCCATTTCTCAAAAAAAACCTTATTTTAGCTACCTCATACTAAACCGAAATAGATTTGCTATCATTCCTTTATCAGCGACCTGTAGCCGTCTTGATGTCCTTTTTGGCGGCAGTTATTTTTAGCTTTTTGGCTTTGGGGGCTTTGCCTATTTCTCTATTGCCTGATATAGATGTACCTCAGATTATCATCAGAGTCAATGCCCCTAACCGCTCGCCTGCCGAGATAGAGCAGAGTTTTTTGCGTCCTATCCGTGAGGAGATGCTTTCACTGAGTGGGATTGCCTCTGTGGAGAGTCAAGCAGGAAGTCAGACGGGGCAGGTAAGTTTGCGTTTTGAATATGGCAAAAACATGAACCTTGCCTACATAGAGAGCAATGAAAAAATAGACCGATTGAGCAGTGCCTTTCCCAAAGATTTGTCCCGTCCACAAGTAGTCAGGGTCAATACTTCTGATATTCCTGTGATGCGGCTTCAGATAGTCCCTAAGCAAGCAGGAGCAGACTGGGTACTCCTCTCTGAACTTGCCGAAAAAGTCATCAAAAAACGATTAGAACAACTCGCTGGAGTTTCGCTGGTGGACATCAATGGACTTCAAAAACGCTTGATAGCCATTGAGCCAGATGAATTTGCTCTCCAAAGCCTAAAAATTCCTTCTAGTCGTATCTTAGAAAGCATCCAAAGCCAAAACCTAGAACTCGGAGCTTTATCCGTCAAAGATGGGCAATACCGCTACTATGTAAAGCTAGGCAGCAAACTCAAGCAACCCCAAGACCTCCAAAAACTCTATGTACGCACTTCAGATGGCTTGTCTATTCCTCTCCCCAAGATTGCCCAAATCCGTGATACGACCGAAAGACCACAGGGTTTTCACCTTTTCAATACCCAAAAAGCACTCGTGCTTACTATTCAGAAGCAATCTCAAGCCAAGACGACTGAGCTTGTTCCCTTGCTTTATGAGGCATTGGCACAGTTCCAAAAAGACTATCCACAGCTAGATTTTCACCTTACCCAAGACCAATCCTTGCTTTTGCGGCTTTCTATCCAAAACCTAAGCAATAGCCTTTTGCTTGGAGGCATCTTTGCCTTTGCCATTTTGTTTTTGTTTATGGGCGATTACAGGATTCCAATTATTATGGGATTGAGTTTACCTATTTCTTTGCTCAATAGTTTTTTGGTGTTTTATGTATTTGGTATTTCCCTCAACATCATTTCTTTGAGTGGCTTGGCATTGGGCTTGGGCATGCTAATAGACAATGCCATTATTGTATTGGATAACATCAGCCGCAAACGCAGTGAGGGTTTAGACTTGCTCCAGAGTTGTGTGGAAGGTACAGCAGAACGCATCGCTCCCTTGCTGAGTTCGGTGCTTACTACGCTTTCGGTTTTTATTCCTTTAGTTTTCTTAAATGGACTTTCGGGGGCTTTGTTTTATGACCAAGCAGTAGCAATAGGGGCTACTTTGGGTATGTCTTTAGTGGTTTCATTTTTGTTTTTGCCAGTGCTTTATCGCCTGTTTTATAGCAAAAAATCAAGCATTCCCAAGTCTGACAGTGCTTTGTATGTAGTGATACTAAATGGCTATGCCTGGCTAGAGCGACTTGTTTTTAAGTATCAATGGGTTTCTTTGCTCTTGTTTATGAGTGTGTTGCCTTTGGCTTATTTGCTTTCTAATCAAATAGGTGTGAGTAGTTTGCCTTATCTTGATAAAAAAGAAAGTCAATTAACTATTTTTTGGAATGAGCCTATCAGCGTATTTGAGAATGAAAACCGAGTAAAGCAACTGCTCCAAGTCCATCAAAATCTATTTCAAAAAAGTGAAAGTGATATAGGCTTATCGCAGTTTCTAAGGCAAGAAGGACAAAACTCTCTGCAAAAAGCAAGCATCTATTTTGATTGTGCCTCAGTAAAGCAGAAAGAAAAACTAAATACAAACATCAGTCGCTACCTTTCCGAACAGTATCCGCAAGCCAGTATAAACATAGGTGATGCCCTCAATGCCTTTGACCAGCTTTTCCAATCACAAAGAGCTGCTCTAGAGATGCGTTGGAAAAATCGTAATCCCAACCAACCTGTTCTCGCAGATAAAATGACAGCTTTTGCCGAAGAAACAAGTAAAAATTTAGGGCAATATCAGCCCAAGAAAGGGGCAGGCTTGCAGCTCGAAACCGTGCTAAATATCCAATTAAAAAGTACTGCTATGCAACGCTATCAAATCACTCCTTCGGAAGTGTTGAATACTTTGGAGAAAATATTTGGGGCATCACTCATTACTGAACTCAAAAACTATGGAGAGATTATTCCTATCCGTTTGCAAAGTGCTGATACAGATTTTGAGCAAAAACTAGCCAACACTCAAATCAACAATGCTCAAGGGCAAAGTTATCCTTTATCGATATTTGTAGAGGTGGAATATGCCCAAGATTATCAGGCACTTACGGCAGACAAAACAGGCATTTATCACAGTCTTTCTCTAAGCAAAGTGCCACAAGACTGGGCAAAACAAAGCCAAGAACTCAAAGCAAAAGCACTTGCAGAGAATCTAAGCCTTGATTTTGAGGGAGAATATTATGAGAATCAAGAAAACTTATTTCAATTAGGCGTAGTTTTATTGATTGCTATTTTGCTCTTATATTTTATTTTAGCTGCTCAGTTTGAATCCTTTTGGCAGCCCTTGCTCGTGGTGCTTACTTTGCCTTTGGGCTTGGCAGGGAGTGTATTCTTTTTGTGGTTGGGCAATGCTACGCTTAATATTATGTCGGCAATCGGGGCAGTAGTAATGCTCGGAATCATTGTAAACGATACCATTTTGAAAATAGACAATATCAATAGATTAAGGAAAACCTTGCCTTTGTTAGAGGCTTTGCATCAGGCAGGGCATATTTCTTTTAAGCCTGTGCTGATGACCTCACTCACGACTATCTTGGCACTTACGCCTGTACTTTGGAGTGGAGGTTTGGGGGCAGATTTGCAAAGACCTTTAGTATTGGCGATTATGGGAGGCTTGAGCATTGGTACGATTACAGCCATTTATTTTGTACCTTTATTGTATTATTTTTTGGTCAGAAAAAAGAAAAAACTATGAATAAATCCATTATAACACTCTTCATCAGTAGCTTATTGGTAGCTTGCTCATCTGGCAACTCTAGCACAGAAAATACAGAAGAAAATCCCACTACTGAAACCAAAAAAATCAGTAGCGATACTCAGACAGAAGTACAAGTGGTTTCTCTCCAAAGCAAAGCCTTTTTGTATTCAGTAGCTTTGCAAGGCAAAATAGAAGCACAGGCACAAAGTGAATTAAGGTTCAGGCAATCTGGCACAATTACCCAACTCAATATCAGAAATGGGCAAAATATCAGTGCAGGACAGACAGTAGCCGAACTTGATAAAAAAGCCCTCGAACTTGCCCTTGCCAAAGCCCAAAACCAAGTAGATGCACGCACCTCCGATTACCAAGATAGACTCCTCCAGCAACGCATAGACCTCAAAGATGAAAACGAAATTTCAAAAGAGCTAAGACGTAGTTTTAAAATTAGTTCGGGCTTAGCAGATGCCGAAATTGCCCTTAAAGAAGCCCAATTAGCCCTCAGTGAATCCAGCCTCAAAAGCCCTATTTCGGGAATAGTAGCTAATTTAGATTTTAAAAAACACCAATACATCAGCCCTGACAAAGCCCTCTGCACCGTCTATTCTTCAGGGCAACTTGAAGTAGTAGGCGAAGTACTCGAGAGTGAAGTAGGACAACTCTCCATTGGGCAAAAAGCTACCGTAGAGGCAGTGATAGGCAAACAAAGTTTTGAAGCCGTTTTGCAAGAAATCAACCCTTCGGTCAATGCAAAAGGACTTGTAAAAATTCGCCTTAGATTACTCAATACTCAAGGGCTTTTGGTAGGAATGAATGTGCAAGCAAACATACAAGTCCCTAGACAACAGACCTTAATAGTGCCCAAAGAAGCCATTGTGATTCGCTCAGGCAAGAAAGTAGTGTTTACGGTAGGTGAAGATGGACTTGCCAAATGGAATTATGTAGAAACAGGACTAGAAAACCAAAACGAAGTAGAAATCACCAAAGGCTTAAAAGGAGGGGAGAAAGTTATCATCACCAATAACCTCCAGCTTGCCCATGATGCCCCTGTGAAGGTATTGAAAGAAGGATAGGAAATGTATGGTTTCTACCTTTCATATTTTTTTACTTCGTATTCAGAAATCGTTTTATATTTACGAACCACAGCAAAGGTAAATCTCCATCACCGTGTTCTGTGGCACGTCATCACCGTGTTCTGTGGCACATCATCACCGTGTTCTGTGGCACACCATCACCGTGTTCTGTGGCACACAGAACACACCATCACCGTGTTCTGTGGCACAC
>JBBRUH010000436.1:0-4655 GCA_038248005.1 Cytophagales bacterium
AATTTAGTAAACTCATTATTGGGGGTAAAAAAGATTCATCAAAAATGGGGGCAGTATTCATAACAGATAAAGATTGTTTCGTGATATTTTATAATAAACAAATTATACAAAAATTAGGCAAAATATTTTTTTCAATGTGGGAAAGTTATCTGATTAATTTTGATAGCTCTTGAGTTCATCATCTAGCTTATCAGCCCACCACTCCAAATCTGCAATACAGATAGAGAGTTCTGTATAATCCATCCCTCTGATATCTCTCTCATAGGTAGCATAGACCTTGCTTGTGTCTTCCATCAGTGTGAGTTTTACGCCTAAACTGCGATCATTCATCTCCAAGAGATGTGTCAAAAACTGCTCACGAGCATGCACACTTAAACTAGGAACTGTGGCTAGATAAGAAAATACACGTAAATATTCTCTTGTAGTATCAGGGCCTACTTCTACGGACTGAATAAAAACCTCAATATTGGCGGAGCCGTGCTTCCAATGCCAATAATTTTTCTCTTCATTGAATGAATTTTCACGGTTAAGCCCCACAGACTCAACATACTGCTCTATCATAGCCTGTACGAGTTCCATTCTTATTTCTTTAATATCTTTACGCATATATTTTGTATTTTGGAATATACTTGGATTTAGTTATAATGAACTTTCAAATTATAAATTTTTTTTAAACTTTCCATCTTTACATTAAAAATAAAATTATATGCCATTTTATAAGCTACTGATATTCAGTAGTTTACATATTTTTTTAATCAGTTCACTTTTAAGAGTTTTTGCTTTATTTTATAATCTAGACTAACTTACTAAGTTGTTACACATAATCTTGTTTGTTGATAAGAATAAAAAATCTCTCAAATTTTCCTCGTTCAAGCGTCTTCGCTTGAACGGTATCATCAATGTAAGAATATCGTGATAATCTTTAATAACTACAAAAAAATTATTACCTAAAAATCCCTAAAATCATGTTAGAAATATCAATAGACCCTACTCGTGAACAAATCAAAGCATTGGCAACCCTGCCTCATTTGGGTACGATTGTGATGATTAATCTATTAAAATTTAAAGAAACAACGGAAGGCGAGAGCCTTTCAGGTAAGGAACTTTATCAAGAATATGCCAAACAAGCTGCTCCATTTATACAGAAGTCAAATGGAAAAGTACTCTGGAAGGGTCAATTTTTGGGACAAGTCATCTCTCCCAAAGAGGATGTAGAATGGGATGAAATGCTTTTGGTAGAATATCCGACCAAAGAACACTTTTTAGAGATGATAAAATCACCAGAATATCCAAGCCAAATCAGGACAAAAAGCATAGAAGATTCACGCCTTTGGGTGACTTATACAGAGTATATGGTCAATAATAGCTTATAAAAGTGTAAAAATTCATTTAAAATAAATTTTTGTTCTATTTTTACTTACTTAAATTGATTATATTACAATATGAAAAAAATTCTTTACGTAGAAGATGATACAATCAGTGCTTTGATTGTAGAAAAATTTCTTAAGAATAAGTATGAAATCATGATAGCTAAAGATGAAGACTCTTGTCTCCAGCTCATCAGTGAGTTACAATTCGATTTGGTCTTGATGGATATTAGTCTAGGGGATAAAAAAATGGGAGGAGTAGAATTATTGAAACAAGTGAGGACAAAGCCTGGTTATAAACAATTAAAAATCGTAGCTGTTACTGCTTTTTCTCTCCCACAAGAGAAAAAATATTTTCTAGAAGAAGGTTTTGATGCACTTATCTCTAAGCCAATACAAGAAGAAATATTAACAACTGTAGTTATGATGATGTTGTCTTAAACTTACTTTTTTTTCAAAATAACAGAAGAGTAAAATAATGCTATATCAACAAGAGACATCTTAAGATAAAAAACCCACTTTAGTAACTTCTAAAGTGGGTTTTATTATTTTTAATCTAAACAGATGTAATAAATCTTAAAATCTATTTAGTAAGAGTATCAGAATAATTAACTGATTTTTATAATGCAAAGCATTCATTATCAAGCTATTATAAACTTATAACTCATCTCTTACTTAGCAGTTTTTTTACAAAGCATAAGACTTGTATTGTCTGTCTTCCAGTGATAACCAAATGTAAATTCTAGTGGCTTTACATCTTTGGTAGCTTGAAAGGCATCACGCAAAGCAGGCTGATAGGTATAGCCACCAAAATCAGCTACAGGGCGAGCATACTTACCATATAGATTTATGTTCCAGCCTTTTTCTTTAAGCACATCATAGCGTATTCCTGTGTCATCTTGCAAGATAGCAGAAGTCTCATCTAAGACGATATTACGCATTACTGCAAAATCAGTATTGTGAAGGATATAAGAAGCAGACTTGATAAAGGTAATTTTACTAGGAAAGCTTTTGATAAAAGTAACTAGCTCCATTTTACTTTGCATTTTATCATCTTTCACATCTGTGCCGAAGTAATACACACGCTGAGGCTTGGTTTTTTTCTCATTCAAAAATTCAATCATAATACCTTCTAATTTGCCTTTGCCTGTTTTTTCGTCTTCTAGCTCAAAGTAAACAGGTTTGCCCTCTTTATCAAGATAAAAACGCTTCATATCCACTATCTGATTATTGGTGCGAGCCATAAAAATATTGATAACTGGCAGGACACCTTTGCCCCATAATTCACCACTCATATAACTGGTAATGAAATAGTTACGCTCAAATATCTCAGCCAAAGCATTTCTTAGGCTATTCAGATAATTAGGCGGCATATTTTCTAAATCTACCAGTTTACCATTAGGCTCTAAACCAAACATAAGGTAGTTATCACAATTAGGGAAAAAAGTATAAGCATTTAAGAAATCAGGACCACTAAAAGGATAAAATAAATTATGCTCTGCTTCATTGAGGTCAGCCAATTCTTTATCACGCCAAGGGCCTATTTTGCTAAGTCTTTTTTCATCTAGTTTTGACCATTGCTCATTAAACTCTTTATAATGTTGCTGAGTAGAAGCACTTTGAATGAGTGAATCATACTTGCCAGGGTTTTCTACTTTGACCCCTGCCATGATTTTGGCTCTGATGGTAGCCATGTCATTGACTTTTACTGTAGGTTTTTCTTCTGCGGTAGTTTCTTCAGTTTTTGTGCTGTCAGTATTTTGCTCATCGGTCTTTGTGCTAGAGTCTCCACCACAGGCAAATAGCCCAAGCATAAGCCCTAAAGATACCAAGAGAAGTAGGAATTGTCCTTGTTTCATTAATTTTAAGATTTTATTTTTTATGTATAAAGCAATGCAAATAAAAACCTTTCTATAAATTAAAACAAACCTAAGGAAAGAGATTAGTAATGAGTGATGAGTGATTAGTCTGTAAACGACTGATAAAGAGTTGTTTAATTGAAAATCAAAGAGTTTTATTTTTGATAAATTTAATATTGAAAACCAAAAGAACTATTATTTCCAAGAGATAATCTTCTTTTGTTTAGGATTTTGATGAATATTTTTGGGTAAGTTATCAAGAATCTCCTTTTGGAGAGTCTCTAAGATTTTCACTTTCAAAAAACTATGATGAACTACCAGACTCACCTGCCGAGCAGGCTGTGGATCTTTAAAATAGCGAATATAATCCCAGCGTTCAGGGGGGATATCACTGAGGGCAAGCTGTGGCAAAAGTGTATAGCCAAAGTTCAGTTCTACCATCTTGCGAAGTGTATCTAATGAGCCACTTTCATAGACAAACTGTCGGTCTTTTGTAGCCAGATTTTGATCCCAAAGTACACGGGAAGTCGGCAAAAACCATTGGTAACTGTAGCCCATTGCATCCCGTTTTTTACCCTCGCCATAAACTGCTATCAAGAATGCCTTGTAATTGTCGCCATCGGAACCCTCGACTTTGATTTCGATGGAATGAAGGTGGCTGTCCCATATAAATAGCCTCAAATAGACCAATCGCATACCGTCGAGAGACAGTTTTTCATCTTGGCGATCATACCTGTAAAGCTTTTGGAACTTGCCCATTTTCAGGAGGTTTTGCTTTGGGATCGAGTCCAAATGCATTCCCAATTGATAGCCCATGATCACCGTTTCAGCTTCGGATTGTGCATGCACAGGGACTGTGACGATTAAGGTAAGACAAGCAATGAGCCAAATTTTTTGCAAGTTTTGCAGCATCATTCAATTATTGTTGGGCGATAAGACATTGAGTAAAAGTACAAGAATAATGCCAGAGGTGGAGCAAATGACGATTGATTTGAATGGGAATGCGGGATTTTCGAGCATTGTTTTGCATTCTGGACTTTTGAGCGTGCCTTCGAATTGTAGATCTTGCTCTGGGATGACAGTGAGCTCGAAGTTGGTTTGGGGTACAAAGTGAACAAATTGTAAAATCACCGCAATCGGATGGAAATTTTTGCTCATTTTACGTACCGATAAAGAAAAGCAAATGCATCCTGAAAAAGCCAAACTCTGGGACAAGATTGCTGAATTTCAACTGGACGATCCAATTGCGGATTTCAGTTTCACGGACCGTTTGGCACGGGAAAATGGGTGGTCCTATGAATTTGCAATGCGGGCTATTGAGGAATACAAACGGTTTATGTTTTTGATTTGTATTGCTCCTCATCCTCTCACACCTTCGGACCAAGTCGATCAAGTTTGGCATTTGCATTTGATCTATACACAATCTTAT
>JBBRUH010000437.1:0-4606 GCA_038248005.1 Cytophagales bacterium
CTTAGCTGTTGTAGCTCTTTCTTCTGGATAAATATCAATGGTTACTTTTACATCTGTGATTTTAGGCAAAGCTACAAATTCATATTTACGGTATTTTTTCTCATATTCTGCCTGTAACTTTCGTGAAGCTGTAGGGGTACGGTATTTATTCAAAATACTCACATTGTAGTAGATATAGCTACCCGAACCTATAAAAAGCACTAGGGTAAGTATCAGAGCAAAGCCAGAAGTTTTATTGAGTCGCTGACGAGCAAGTCTAATGCGTGTTTTGAAGCTATTTTCTACACTACGATTCCATAAAAGATTCCCTAGTACCAACAGAAAAGAACCAAAACTCAACCAATATAAATGAAACCAGAGCTGTCCTGTCATAAAATGCCCAAAGCCATTCATATCAGAGATAGTGTAGCTAGGCACATAACTATAGAAAAATAAATTATAATCCATCTCAGCAATGCTACGAAGACCAAACATCGCCACCCAAAAACCAATGGCTACAAAATGACCTGTAAACTTCTGATTGACCACGATATGAATAAAAAATGCTAACATCACTAGCTCAATGTACTCAGGAAGTTCTATCAAGTAAAGGTCTGTAAAATACATCCCTAGTTCATAATTAAAATAGCCTTGTATAGTCTGATTCAATACGCCACAGACCAGCACTAGATTGACTAATAAAAAACAGACATAAATTAATGATAAAAATTTAGCTCCATAACTCAGCCAATTAGGAACGGGCAAAGCATCTGAAATCTGAGCATAATTTACGCTTTTATCTCTATGTACTACTTCTCCTGTATAAAAAATGATAATAATAAATACAAAGATGATGTAGTTAAAATCTTTAACCTCTAACATATAATAGGTCATAGGCAAAGCAGGCGTGCCATAAGTAGGATTACCAAACCAACCATCTAAGAACAAGAATAAGACACCTGCCAAGAGAATAGCAATAAAATAGGTATCCCTCACTATATTCAAAAACTCTAATTTAGCAAGGCTCAACATCTGCCTAAAGTAAATACTTTGTGAAAAGACTTTATCCACTACTGGAATAGAAATTATGCTTTTCTTAGGTTTGATGGCAGGTGTATCTTCTTTCTTGCCTTTACCAAGTTTGACTGCCAAGAAATCTTGAAAATTAAACCTAAACAGTGTAACCATAAATATCACCAAGCTTACCCCTACCCAGAGTAGTCTATTCCAAAGTAAATTGCCTGTGAGTGGTACCAAAAGGGTGTTTTGCTCTGCTGGAGTCCAGTAGCGAGTAGCATTGGAATAAGCATTCAATCCAAAAGGATCTAAAATATCCGCCAAAGCACGGTACTCTATGTCTTGTGTGAGGGAGGTAGCTAGTAAATATCCAATGAAAAGCAATACACTTCCTACATAGGTTACATAGATTTTACGGGTAGAAGCCACCAAAGCAAAGAATATAGTACCTGTGAAAAATAAATTAGGAATCACAAACAATAAGGTAGGATATAAATAATACATATAGTTGAAAGGTCCATATCTATTGGCTTCTTCTGTGCCAAAAACAGGCCCTAGTAAACTCCCTAATAACATCCCGAAATGAACTCCCAAACTAACGAAAATGAGTACCACAAAAGAGCCTAAAAATCTACCCAAGAGATAGCTTTTTTCATTGATGGGGTAAGAGAGTAAATAGCCTTTTGTGTTATATTCTATATCACGATAAACGGGAACACCCATAATAGCAGAACTTACAAATGTCTCAAATATGGTCAAAATAATAATGAGTACAGAAAGTGTGTAGGCAGAGTTGATGTATGTCTTTTCGGAGCCTGGCACATTGCCATACAAGGCACTCAAAAAAGCAAATAAAAATAAAACTGCAAAATATAAATAGGTAGCTGGGCGAAAAAGCCGATACCTGAGTTCAAATCTGAATATTTTATAAAACATAGTTTTTAGTGTTAGAAGCTAGGAGATAGAAGTGAAAAAATAGAATTTATAAATCTCACAGTGTATCCTTGCTTAGTTTGTATTTTTTTAGAAGCTAGGAGATAGAAATATTTTTGACATTTTCACTTTATTATCACTCCAAGAAATATAATGATTAAACCGTAACTGTGTTCATTTTCTCGGAAATTTTAGAGAAGTAAACATCCTCTAAATCTGCTTCTACTGGTTCAAAAGAGCTATCAGGTTGAGTATCATTTAAAATATGTACTTGTGTTTTTCCTGCTTTCAGTTGCGTAGAGATGAGATTATAATCTGATTGATACTGTGCTAAATCTTTCTTCTCAATGATTTTTCTCCATATTTTTCCTTTTACTTCTTCTATCAAATCATTGGGATTTCCTTTGGCTACGACCTCACCCAAGCATATAATCGCCATATTATTACAGAGGTTGGTTACGTCTTCTACGATGTGTGTGGAAAGTATTACAATGGTATTTTCGCCGATTTCGCTGAGTAAATTATAAAAACGGTTGCGTTCTGCTGGGTCTAGTCCTGCCGTAGGTTCATCTACAATGATAAGCTTAGGATTACCTATTAGCGCTTGTGCTACACCGAAACGCTGTTTCATACCTCCTGAGTAAGTGCCTAGACTTTTCTTTTTGACGTGAGCAAGGTTTACTTTCTCAAGCAAATTACTGACGGTTTCTTTGCGTTGTTTAGAATTATTGATGCCTTTAAGTTCAGCAATGTGGTTGAGCATGGTTTCTGCACTTATTTTGGGGTAAACACCAAACTCTTGTGGCAAATAGCCTAGTACTTTTCTAAGTTCTGTTTTTTGCTTAAATACATCCAAGTCACCCAATGTAATGGTTCCACTATCTGCTTCTTGTAGGGTAGCGACAGTACGCATCAGTGAAGATTTACCTGCACCATTGGGTCCTAATAGACCAAACATACCCGTAGGGATTTCTAGCGAAACATTTTTGAGTGCTTGCACACCATTTGAATAGGTCTTGTTAAGGTTTTCAATTTTTAATTGCATAAGCTTAAAATTAATAGTTTTTGTATATTTTTGACAAATGTAATAAAAGGTAGTATGTAATGCAAACTTCTGAAAAGTAAAATTAACTTTTTTTTTGAAATAATAAAATAATCACAATAAATAGTTTGCTCGGATTATAGAAATGACAAAATACTTATTATATAAACCATTGTTTAAAAAAATAAAACTATCATTTTCACTTGCATACTATCAAATCCTATAAAAATTATCAGAAGAGAATAACCCATAAAAAAGACCCAAGTAATAAATACTTGAGCCTAATCCCATAAAAATCTTACAATCTTACAAAGCTTATTTAGCAGCCTTAAAGGTCAGGTTAACATCACCTAAAGCTTTCATTTCTTTTTCTTCTTTTTCTGACATTTTATCGCCAGACTTTTTGGCTAGTTTTTTCATTTCTTCTTGTGTCAATGTGAGTGTCATTTTGCTAGAAGATCCACTTGTTTTAAAGTTCATCTTTTCACCTTGCCCATCAATGGTAAGTGTACCATCATTAAAAGACCATTTCACACCTAAATCAGAGGCTTTTTCTTCCGTGATACCCATAGCTTCTAGTCCTGATATACCAATAGTGCCATTTTCTTTGAACTCAATCTTCACAGCTTCTATCATGCTTTTAACAGTTTGCAGCTGCTTTAGCCCTTGCTCTGCTTGAGCTTTCATTTCTGCATCTCCTACTTTAGAGACGATTCTGTTCATTTCTTTTTCTACACCTTCCACATCTACAGTCCATTTAGTACCTGTGATAGTTGCTTTGTCCATTCCTCCACCTCCACAGGCTGTAATCAATGCCAATAAAGAGAAGACAAGTAGTAAGTTAATTTTTTTCATAAAAATACAGTTAAGATTTAGCTTTAATAAATTGTCGCAAAGATATACGTGCAAAAAGAAATTAATAGTTGAAATATGAAAGCTTTTTTTGTTAATAGTAGTTTTTTATCTAATATTTCTTCTTTTTCTCTTCTAATAACAGGTCTTCTAGTATACTGTTTTTGGTTAAATAGTCGGATAAGAACTTGATAGATTTTGGTGAGACACCAAAATTTTCGAAGGTGAGACACCTTTCGAGGTGGTATATTTTCCGACAAGATTACCTACCGTATGTCGCCAGTCTATAAAAAACAAAAAATGCTTCAAGTGGGTTCTGTGACTTATGTGATTACCCTATTGCCTTGGCTTTTTGGGAGTGCTAGTGAGAATTTTTTAGCCCTTCCTGCTATTTTTATTATCCCTTAAGGGATTGCTTATGCTTATTTTATTTTAACGATTAAGGACTACACAATCCAAAAAAAGGGGTTAAAATTATTAGATGTTGAGGATATATCAAGTGAAATAATCGATTAGTTAGGTGATGAGTGATTAATTATCTTAGTAAAATACTGATAATTAGTTTTTTATAACGATATCAAAGTATAAACCAGCCATTCGAATTTTATGAGAACTCAGTTTTCAACAAATAAATGCAACTTTTAAATAATTTGCTGAGATTCTATAGAAACACGGCAAACCTTTAGCTCTAATAATTGTATTTCATTGAAATGTTAATAGCAAACCAAAAAAAACAAATTGTCATACTAACTAAAGTAATTGCTTAAAACCAATAATGCTTTA
>JBBRUH010000438.1:0-4601 GCA_038248005.1 Cytophagales bacterium
CGAGGTGAGGTGCGACACCAAAATCTTAGCAGGTGTGACACCTTGCGAGGTGAGGTGAGACACCAAAATCTTAGCAGGTGTGACACCTTGCGAGGTGAGGTGAGACACCAAAATCTTAGCAGGTGTGACACCTTGTGAGGTGAGGTGAGACACCAAAATCTTAGCAGGTGTGACACCTTGTGAGGTGATATATGTTCCGAAAAAATTACTAAAATGCAACACTACTTTACTTTTTAGCTAAAAAATACAGTTTTAGGGATGAATTCATCGAGTGATTTTCATCCCTTTTTTCTATTAGGGTAAGATAATTTAATCAGCTATCTACTCTATCTCTTCTTAAAATAAGACCAACACCTCTGATTTTGGCTAAAAAACCTTTAATTTTACGTTTTATCTTATCTAATAATACTGGTGAGTTATTGTACAACTAAATATTCTCATCATCCACGATTTAAAATCACATATAAATAATGATAAAGTCAATTAAAAAAATTCAAAACCGATGGCCAGAAATCAGACAAAAGATTACTCTTCGTAAAGCAATCAATGGCTTTAAAATACTTTTGAGCTATCAAATCTCTAAATATACCAAAAAAGTAGTACATTGGGGAATGCCCTATAGCTTGGCATTTGAGCCTACTACCTCTTGTAACCTTCGTTGCCCTGAGTGCATTAGTGGGTTAAGAGCTTTTACACGTCCTACGGGCATGTTGCAAGAAGATTTATTCAAAAAGGTCATAGATCAGCAAAAATCTACGCTTGCCAATCTTACTTTTTATTTTCAGGGAGAGCCTTATCTTCATCCTAAGTTCTTGGAGATGGTACGCTATGCCTCAGACAGACATATTTATACTTCTACTTCTACCAATGCACATTATCTCAGTGATGAAAATGCCAAGAAAACCATAGAGTCAGGATTGAGTCAGATGATTATTTCTTTAGATGGCACTACTCAAGAAACGTATGCCTCTTACAGAATAGGTGGTAAAATAGAGAAGGTCATTGAGGGAGCAAAGAATATCATGCGTTTGAAAAAAGAAATGAACTCTCACACTCCTAAGGTAATTTTACAGTTTTTGGTAGTTCGCCCCAATGAGCATCAGATAGAAGATGTAAAAAAACTAGCCGAAGAAATCGGTGTAGATGAACTTACCCTCAAAACTGCACAAATCTATGATTATAAGGATGGCTCAGATTTAATCCCTAGCCTTGACCACTACTCTCGCTACCGCCGTAATAAAGATGGAAGTTACAGCATCAAAAACGAAATGGAAAATCACTGCTGGAAAATGTGGCATTCTTGTGTCATTACTTGGGATGGAAAGGTAATTCCTTGTTGCTTTGATAAGGACGCACATCATCAAATGGGTGATGTCAGTAAGTTTGAGTTAAAAAAAATATGGAAAAGTCCTGCTTACCATCAGTTTCGCAAGAGTATTCTTAAATCTCGCAGTGAAATAGAGATGTGCCAAAACTGTACCGAAGGAATGAGAATATGGGCATAGCATAAAAGGAAAAGTAATATAAAAAGCCCCAATATTATTGAGTATTGGGGCTTTTAGGATATAGATTCTGAATTAGTCCTTCTTTTTGACCTTGTTTTTATCTAATTCCTCTTTCGTTTCTTCTTTTTGACCTTGGTTTAAGAATACAAACTGTCCTCCTTCACTGCCTACTCCACTGAGATAGCCTCCTTGTGGTTCTTGTCGAGTATTTTCAGATACATTTTTAATCATATATTCTACAAGTGTTTCTACACGGATTCGGTCTTGAAGATTTTCTTTCAAAAATTTAATTAAATAGGCAGCGAAAGGGCTATTCTCTCCTTTTTTTCCATCAGATACTACTTCTATATTGCCAGAACTAAGTCCCCAGCGTGATTTGAGAGATTCGTCTTCTTTGAACCCTCGTGCATCATTGGCAAATAAAGCCCCTGAAAAACAAGCATCTGCAATCAAAAATACATGTCTAAATTTTAGCTCACGGATATAATCTCTAATATTATCATTAGGGATAAAAGTCTCAGTAGCACCGCTATTGGTCTTGCCAAGAGAAGGAACCCAATAACCCAAATCAAAAGAAGGATCATAAAAACCATGACCTGAATAGTATATCAATAGGTTGTCTATGTTAGTACCTTTTGCTTTCAAGACATCAAACTGTGCTTGTATATTTTCGGGCGTAGCTTCTTCATTAAAAAGCTCATAAAGATTTTCACGCTTGAAATTATACTTTTCCATCAGTACTTTTTCTAAATCTCTGGCATCTTTGACCGCGTTATTGAGTGGCTTCCAAAATTTATAATTGTCAATAGCTATCACAAATAGATAATACTTACCATCAGCAGGTATATCAAAATCTAGATCAAGCACATCACTCGAGGAAGCTAAGAAAGAAAGGTCATAATTCTGAACCTTGCTATAGCCAGCATCTTTGGCTAGTTTAGTCTCTTTGCCTTTTTCTTGTCCAACAATAATGGTAGAACTAAAAGAAATGAGTAATATAATAATGAATAAAAATATGTTTTTCATTGTAGTGGAAATTAGGTTATTTTTTTGGTCATTAGAGTTATTGATTTTCAATTATTTATGTCAATTTTTTATTTGAGAATCTTAGAATGATAAGCTTTGTTGTCTAATACAGAAACTTTTCGTAAGCAATTCCCTATGTTTTCTATGTACATATATGGTTATAAAAAAAGCAAAGTGCTGATAACCAGTGTGTAACAGCTCTATTAGGTAATTGTATTTATTACAGTTTCAAATGATTCCTCCTTCGGGAGTTAGGGGGCTGCTCCTAAAACTGCCACAAAAGACTTACTTGACCAGTTCCTTGATACATACTTGGGTAAATAAGAGGTATTCCACGAGAGGTTTCACCTTCACCTTCCAATAGCTCTTTTTCTCGGTTGGCCCTTCGGCGATTTTTGAGACCTCGCCCATAAACTCCTATCACATCTGCAAGCCAAATAGCCCCTCCTGCTATTAAAAAACCTGTTGAAATATCTCTTGCACGGCGAGCTTGATTGAGTAAATTTTGATGATTTTCTGGTGAACTTGCAATCCGTGCTTCATAATCATCATATTTATTCTGGGCTCTGAAGTGCATCATAACGCCTGTGCCTAAACTAGCATAAGTAATGGCTGTAATCCAGCCATAATTATATCCATTGCGTACTTTGGTATCTCCCAAGCCAGGGATGAGCAAAGACCTTAAAGCATTTTCTGGGCCTCCGTTGGATATTTTGGGGATTTCGGTAGCTTCTATCTTAAACATAGTTCTTTGCCCGTCAAAGTAAGGGTTGTCTTTTCTGAATGACCAAGCAATACTTTTATCCTTACCTGCTCGGCTGCTATCACCTATATTTCCCTCAATGGAACGTAAAGGTCCTTTAAATGAGTTACCTCCATTATTAGAGTAGTAAAGGCGTGTATCATAGAGTCTTTTTCGACTCCCTTTTAAGTCATATCTAATGACAATGGTGGTATCCTTTTTATTGAGTTTGGTATCTAGGATATCAACCTCAATAATATGTGCAAAAGGCATTTTTATTTGGGCAGAGCTAGTAGAGTTCATCCAAAACAAAAGTCCTAGAAAGAATAAAATGAAATGCAAGCGATTTTTCACATTATTTAATTAAATGAGTATTATTGATATGCTAATTTATTAAAAATAATCTTATTTTAGACTACCGAAAATACAATTTAACTTTTTTGTGGGAAATCAAGAAATTTATACGAGTTATTTTTAATCTTTAGTTATTGCAAAACCTAAATAAGTTAGATAAAACATCTAGTAAATACCTATCTAAAAGAGTAAAAAAATCATATTTTTTTGATTTATAGAAAGATTTTTTACCCAATACATTATCAAAGAATCAAAAAAAGTATTAACTTTGAAGCAAAATTAAAAAAACTTTAATGTAGAAACAGTCCAGAACAAAGATTCTGATATATAATAAAGGAGTATTTTTTCTGATTAATAATAATCAAACAAAGAACGGTTCAAAATGTACCGTTCTTTTTATTTTTCCCTATCTGTCAAGTTAAATATTAAATGTATGGCAAAAATATCTTATTACACAAAAGAAGGCTTAGATAAACTCAAAAAAGAGCTACTTGATCTTAAAACCAAAGGAAGACAATACATTTCAGCTCAAATAGCAGAAGCAAGAGACAAAGGAGATTTAAGTGAGAATGCTGAGTATGATGCTGCAAAAGATGCCCAAGGTTTGCTCGAGATGAAAATCTCTAAGCTAGAAGAAGTCTTAGGAAATGCACGTGTGTTAGATGATTCTAATATTGATGCATCCAAAGTAGCCATTCTATCCATAGTAACTATCAAAAACCTAAAACTCAATAAGGTTTTTACTTATACATTGGTCTCAGAAGAAGAAGCAGACCTGAAAGCAGGTCGTATCTCTATCAAATCACCTATAGGCAAAGGTTTATTGGGTAAAAAAGTAGGCGAAACCGCTCAAATAGAAGTACCAGCAGGAATCTTAGAATTTGAAATATTAGAGCTAAGTCGATAGACTCAGACTAGCATCAATTTTAAAAAAGCCTGACTTTAATCTAAAGTCAGGTTTTTTTGATAGAATA
>JBBRUH010000439.1:0-4597 GCA_038248005.1 Cytophagales bacterium
GCTCGAATACTGTATCTTATTAGATGAGGATGGTAATAAACGTTATATACAAGGGCCTGCAGTTGTTTTCCCTGAGCCCACAGAGGAGTTTATCTATAAAAATGAGCTTCGGAAGTTTAAGGCTATTGAGTTAAATGAGAAAAGTGGTATCTATATAAAGGTAATTGCTCCTTACACTGAGAACAAGATTTCTTATAAAGAAGGAGATGAACTTTTTATCACGGGTAAAGACCAGATGATTTATTATCCTCGTCCTGAGCATGCGATTGTGAAATATGGCAAAAAAGAAAGACATTATGCCATTGCTATTCCAGCAGGTGAAGGACGATATTATTTGGATAGGAAAACTGGAAAGGTTTCTCTTCAAAAAGGTCCCATCATGTTTTTGCCTGACCCTAGAGAAGCTGTACTGATCAGACGCATTTTAAATCCTAAAAAAGTAGCTCTTTGGTTTCCTGGTAACCCTGAGGCTGTAGAATATAATATTAAACTTCAAGAGCTGACTAAGGGAGACATTCAAAATTTTGTGGAAGACTCGGAGATTCAGGCACAAATGCCAGAAAGTGCTGCAATGAAGCCTCTTGCAGAATCTAGACATTTATCTAAAAAAAGAGAAAAAGCCTCTAAAGAGATTGCTGTAGATGAATTTGATAGAGATTCTAGTTTTACTCCCCCTCGAACGATTACACTAGATACTAAATATGATGGAGCAGTAACGATTAATGTATGGACAGGTTATGCTATTTTGGTGGTCAGCAAAACAGGTACACGAAAAGTAATAGTAGGGCCTCAATCTTATTTGTTAGAGTATGATGAAGAACTAGAAGCAGTAGAGCTTTCTACAGGGAAACCAAAGAATAATGAACAAACTATCAAAACGGTTTATCTTAGGGTACTCTATAATAAAGTGTCTGATATGGTCAATGCTGAATCTATGGATTATACACAAGTCAATATTGAGCTATCTTATAGAGTAAATTTTGAGGGTGAGTCAGATAAGTGGTTTAATGTAGAAAATTATGTTAAGTTTTTGACTGATCATCTAAGGTCTTTTATCCGAAATGCAGTCAAAAAATATAGTATTGTAGATTTTTATGCCAAAGGAATAGAAATCATCAGAGATGCAGTGTTGGGTGTATCCGAAGAAAGTGGAAAACGCCCTGGAAGATTTTTTGAAGAGAATGGAATGAGAATCTATGATGTGGAGGTACTTGATATTAAATTGAGTGATATAGGCATTGAAAATTTACTGATTGCCTCTCAGCAAGATGTAGTTCGTCAAAACTTACGCATTGCTTCTGAAAAGAGAAAATTAGAATTTACACAAGAATCTGAATCCATCGCTCAAGCAATGGCAATTGCAAAATCTGAAACGGTTCGTCAAAATATTGAGTTAGAGAAAAAAGAGGTAGAAAAAGGCTTGCAACTTACCCTTGCAAAGGCTACCTCAGAGATTGAAAGTAAGCAAAGATACTTAGATGCACAACTTGCAGAACAGGAAACATTGAATCAAATCAATCAATCTGAGATTACTCGTAAAAAGGAAAAAGAAGAGATGATACTGGAAATAGCCCAAAAAGAGCTTAACCAACAACTTGAAGAACTTAAAGCAGAGGTGGATGCTGTGGTGGCTAAGGCAAAAGCTGTCTCACCTAACTTGGTAGCGGCTTTACAATCTTTTGGAGATAAAGCACTTGCCGAGAAAATGGCAGAGTCTATGTCTCCTTTGGCTATTTTGGGAGGAAAAAGTATCTCTGATGTATTTGCCAATTTATTAAAGGGTACTAATATCGCCCACGTACTTAATCAAACCCAAAATGGGGTAGTAAGTGAAGAAGAGTAAGCCTTTAATGATGGTTAATGAGTTTTTTTTAAATATAGAGTCAGGTATCTAAAAGTATTCTTTATCTCCTTAAGATTCTAACTGTTTCTTAAGGAGATATTTTTTTATACTTCTTTTTTAATCACAAACTGCTGATAAGCATTCGTAACCCAACCTAAAAATTGATTCAGGTCTGGATTATAATTAAGCTCTTTGATTTTGATTCTGGCATTTACTTTCACTACCTCTCGTCGGTCAGTTTCACGATTTTTGATTTTAACTCCTTCTATATTGCGTAAACCCTTTGAAGCAGCTTGCAAATCATGGGCTAGGTCATACTTATTAGTGGGTAAGGCTAGATTGACTTGGTAAGTAGTACGGACTTTGTACTTAGTTTTAGTTTTGATTTTGGTTTTACCGCTACTTCCTCTTTTACTACGCGTGATTTTAAATTTATGTACTTCATCAGTAAGGTTAATATCTAACCTAGTGCCATCATGTAGTTTGCCTTGTGCAGAAAGCCACGGAAATAAATGTGTAGTATGGAGAATACGAGGATATTTGTTTGCAAATGAACTAAAGGCTACTAAGAATACAAATATAAAAAACCCTATAAAGCTCATTATAAGATAGCTTTCATCTTGTGTATAAATCCCAAAAATCAATAAAGAAAACAAAGCAATGCCTACTATTACTAAGATTCTGCCATAGATAGTCCAGCCTTCTTTGTAATTGGTTTGTCTGTCTATTTCATTGTCTTTTCTGTCTTTTTTGCGGAGGTCTATTTGAAGGTGCAGTAATTCTTCTGCTTTCATCTCCTCATTTAGAATCACCAAAAGTGGCATAATAAAAGTTCTAACATAATTAGGAATATCTCTTGACTTTAAGAAAAGATAGATAATCAAAAGCAACAACCCAATAAACATCAATATCAATAAAATACCTTGAACAATAAAATAAATAGTATATAACTCACTATCTAGTAAAATAGTAGCAGCACAAATGCTTATAAATCCACCAAATCCTAGCAAAAAAGCAGAGAAATTACCAATGATAGGTCTAATACTATCTGCTTTGGCATCAAACTGAATAATCTTCTCTAAAAAAGACACCCAATATAAAGGACTATGAGAGCCTTCTATTCTTCTATTTAGAATTATATTTTTTTGCTCTTTATCTAGTGCAAAATACGCAGATAAAGCAAGCATAAGACGAGCTATTTTTCCAAGTTTTTTAGGTTCTGACATTCTATTCAGTTATTTTTAGATAATTTACTAGTATAAAGTTGTTTAATATTTTAAGTTGTTTTTTTAACCTGTCGGTAAGCATTGCCTACCATTTTGAGGAAATACTGTAAATCAGGTGTTTGTTGAGTATTTTTAAATTTTACTTTTCCTTTTTGCCTTACTTGATTGCGTGTTTCTCCTGGTATTTTACGTAAAGCATACGGAGATTTACGGTTATATTTAGCTTGTGAATCAAAGTCATAGCTTCCACTTTGTAGTGTTAATTTTAAGATATAGTTTTCTGCTGATTTAGATTTATGTTTTGTTTTGATTTTCCCTCTTGGGTTCTTTTTGACTACTTTAATTTGATTGATTATCTCTTCTATCTGACAATCTACTACTGATTTATCAGCTAATCTTACTTTAAAAGAAAGCCAGTTATTTTGATAAATTTTAGTGAAAACACGTGGGTATTTAGGGCCGAAACTTACGCTAATGCCAAAAATAATAAACCAAACTATAGGTGAGCCAACACCTAAAAGTGCATATAAAGAACCCGATGATTCTGAAGGTGCTTGATTCCAAACAGAAGATGGTTGATACCAAGCATACACTAAAATAAGTGGAATAGAAAGTAGCATAGAAATTGAATAAATATAGAGTAAAAATTGAAAGAAATAACTTATGGGAGTTCTGATAAAGTTAGTTGTTTTTTTAAGGTAGTTTGCTCTTCGTTTACCTTGCCCTAGGTTGGCTTGAAGCTCAAGGCTACTTCTTGGATGTACCTCTTCCTTTAAAATCACTACAAGAGGAAGTATAAATTTAGAAAAGTGATTCTCTACTTTTATACAATTTAATATCCAATACATCACATACACTACCAACAATATACACAATAATCCATATAAAACAGTGATGAGGGTCTCAATACTATCAGCCTCTAGAAAATCAAGAGGTAAAAAAATCAACCCAAAAAAAACAATAAAAAAAACATTAAAAACACGAATCGAGATTTTAAGAAAAAAATGACCTGAAGGAACATGAACACTAATGACTTCTATTTTCTTAAAAAATTCTAACCATTTATCTATAGTCAGATTACCTTTTAATCTTTGATTAAAAAGCATCAGTATTTGTGATACATTGAGTGAAAACAATGCCTTAAATACTTTAAAAAGTGAGAATAAACCCTTCATAAATACATGGTTTTGTGAATAATCTTTATAGGATGCTCTAATCAATGAATAGATTTTTGTTTCTATCCTTATTTTTTACAAATTAAGTTTTTTAAAAGGTTTTACCAAGTATTTCAGAATAAAAATCAGTTAATTCTTGTTGTTTATTTTCCCAAGTGAAGTTTTGCAAGATATGTGCTTGTGCTTTTTGCCCCATGAGTTTTCTTTGCTCAGGATGCTCCAGCAAAAGGCGAATCTGACGTGCAAGTTCTGTAGGGCGGTCAGGTCTAGCCAATATTCCCAATTCTTGATTTTCAATAATCTCTCTCACTGCTGGCAAATCTGAGGCAATCACAGGAGTAGCCAATGCCATA
>JBBRUH010000440.1:0-4584 GCA_038248005.1 Cytophagales bacterium
CCTTTTTTGATTTCGGTAGAAAATAACCAGACTGAAATGGCAAAATTACTTCTGAGTTTTGGGGCAAATGCAAGTACTGGAGACCCTATTCTTTCAGCACTCAAAAATGAAAATTTAGAGTTAGTAAAATTGATAGTTCCAAAATTAGAAGATGTCAATAAAGGATATCCTCTTGCTTTGGCAGCCTCTATGGGTAATCGAGAGATTTGTGAATTATTGCTCAATAGAGGAGCAAATATCAATGCAGGATACCCACTTGCCAATGCTGCTGCCATAGGAGATTTAGCATTGTGTAGATTATTCATCGAAAGAAAAGCGGATATTAATTTGGATAATCCCTTAGAAAAAGCAGCGCTCAAGGGAAATAGAACCCTATGCCAACTCTTGATACAAAATGGAGCAAATACTCAAGTAGGAATTCCTCTAGCCAATGCAGTTCGCAGCCAAAATAAAGAATTATGCCAGTATTTGATTGAAAATCAAGCGTTTATGGATTCTGGTTTTCCTTTAATCATTGCTCTTAAGCAAAAAGATTATTTGATTGCTGATCTTTTATTAGAAAAAGGTGCTGACCCAACCTTAAAAGACAATAGCAATGAAACCGCTATTCGTCTGGCAGCAGAGCAAGGTCAGTTAGGATATGTTAAATCATTTATCGATCAAAATATAGCCGTAGATGTCATCAATCAAGATGGAAAAACGGCTCTTTCTAGTGCAGCAGAGAACAATCATTTGTCTATTTGTTTGCTATTGATTGACAAAGGAGCAGACATCAACCATACCTATCAAAATGGAATTACTGTCTTGCATAGTGCAATACTTAATAATAACAATGCTTTGGTGCAAGTTTTACTAGGCAAGGAAGGAATTTTTGTAGATGGTAATTCTATCTCAGGAACGCCCCTTTATCTTGCTATTACTCGCA
The DNA here is from genome assembly GCA_038248005.1 of Cytophagales bacterium. Lineage (GTDB taxonomy): Bacteria > Bacteroidota > Bacteroidia > Cytophagales > Microscillaceae > JAABSX01. The sequence goes on from JBBRUH010000440.1 coordinate 926, forward strand.
ATGATTTAGAAATAAGCAAAGCCCTTTTAGTGAAAAGAGCTGACCCTAATTATATGTATAAAGAAAATCCATTGGTGCATGTGGCGTATGATTTAGGTTATTTTGAGATGCTTAGACTTTTGCTAGACTATCAAGCACTTGCTGATATTCATAATCCTAGCAATCTTACGCTTTTGCAAAGATGTGTCAATGACCGTAATATGCAATTAGGGCAGACATTGGCAGATAAATACTACGCCAATATCAATGAAAAAGGTAAAGGAGGTAATACGGCTTTGCACCTTGCAGCTGACAATGGTGATTTTGAATTTACCAAGTTTTTGATAATGAATGGAGCGGATGTTTATATCGAGAACAGTGATGGTAAAAGCGTCTGGAAAACCTTTAAAAAAGGAGATGGCAAGAAAAATAAAGAAATGAAAAAATACCTCAAATTAGTGAAAAAAGGGAAGAAATGAGTGGTGAGTTCTAATAACTTACCATTCATCTCTCACTTATTCAATTACATTTCTAGCCTCTGCTTTCCACCCCTCTATGAGGTTTAAGAAAGGCTGTACACCTTTTTTTCCAAAAGTGGTAGTCAGCCAATCTTTGGATAAAAGCTCATAGATGTTAATCCATTCATCTTCTTGCTGAATCTCTAGAAGTGGGTTAATAAGATAAGATCCTCTTTTGATTCTAAAAAACAGTTTTTTATTGTATTGATTATCAGAGTTTACTTCATTTTTTGCTAATATACTGCTGATATAAGGTCTTTGAGTACGGTACTGGGGAATAACCTTACTGCTCAAACCTTCATAAAACTCTACAAAACTTGCTGATTCATACACTAAAAAATAAAAACTTCCACGAGAGAAAAGAGTTTTACCGATGATTAAGTGCAGAGTACTAATCATCATATTGAGCATCAAATATTCGGCTTGGTGGCTGTCAATCTTGATGAGTTGATTCCCTACTTTCACTTTAAGACTATCTTGCTTCAGTTTATGATAATGTTGATTTAGGTTTTGCTTAAATTTTTGGTCAGCATAGCCTTTAAGCATTAGTAGCTGTAGTACTGTACGTCCATAATTATCGGTAAAGTTTGTTTTAGCTCCATTTTCCAGTAAAAACTTAGAGATTTTTTCTGCATCATAAATGATAGAAAGCATAAAAGGAGTAAGGTTAAATTCATTCTTGAAATCTAAACCATACTTTCGGACTTGTTGCTCAACGGGCTTGATATTATCCTGATAATACGCCGTAAAGTTACGTCTAATAAGTCCGCCTTTGGCTTGTGCTATTTTAGTAGGGTCGGCAGGTTTGTAGTTAAGATTAAATAATGTAGGGTAATAGTGTGTTTCTTCATAAAAGAGAGCATAATCAAAAAGTCTATCTTTGGCTTTTTTGTTAAAATGCTCAGGATTAAATGCTTGCTTCTCAAGCTCAGGTAGATTTTGGCGAGTGATTATCTCCCAAGGAACTTGTTCTATTTTTAATATTTGTTTTTTGATAGCATCTGCCTGTTCTTTTTTTCCTTGTTTCTCTAGTTTTTGTGCCTCTTTTTGCCATTCATCATCCGTAGATTTTTGTTCCTTCAACCCTACATTATTCTGAAAATTAGTCAAGTCTAGTAATTCAAGGAGAGCGTGTTTTTTGTTAGTTTCTATGACATACAAGTTTTTGACTGCCCTAGTAATAGCGACATACAAAGAATTAACATAAAACTTATATTCATCAAGTGATTTGTCAGTTTTGTCTTTAGCTCTTCCAAAGTTAATCTCTTCAGCTTTTATATCTTCTTTGCTGACTCCAGTAGTGAGTTCTCTAAACTCTTTCTCATACTTTGAAATGATATTAAACAAAATAATATTTTCATATTCCAGACCTTTGACTTCATGAATAGAAAAAAGCAGCGGAGTCTTAAAGAATTTGCGAGCTTCCTCCTTGTCTTCATTTCGCATGACAATGACTGCAAAGCGAGCTGAACCTTGGGTGCGTTGGTTAAAATCTTGTTTGATTTTATTATTATTTTCATAAAACTGTACTTCGCCTTTGTGCTGTGAGTTGGTTTTGACGAGGTAAGTACTTTCTTTGTCAATAGAGCCAAAGCGTGCGTTTTTGATGAGCAATAACTGATTAGCGATTTTGGTTACTTCGGGCGTATTTCGGTAGTTAGTCGCCAAGACTCTAATGATGTTTCCTTTTAATTCTTGCTTATAGAATAAAGATTTTATATTAGTCCAAGAAAAAAAGTTAGGATGCACTATCTGATTAGAATCACCACAAAGTATAAATTGTAAGGAATTATTTAATGATTTGATGATGAGATAAAGCTGAATATTGGTAATATCTTGCACCTCATCTACCACCACAAAATCATACTGTTTAGTAACTTTTTCTAGGCATTGATACGCAAATAAATTGCTATCAAAATACTGACCTTCTTCTAAATATTCTACATATTTCTTAAAGAGGTCATAAATCAAAGGTCTTTCAGATTCTAAGAAAATAGATTGTTTTACGCCCAGATTTAAGTAATCTTCTTCACTAAGGTAAGGTTTATCTACAATTGAACCTGTGATTACACCCTTAAATTCTTCATAGACTTTGTAAGCATCCTTGATTTTGTGGCTTTGCTTAAAACGCCAAATCCATTGCTCAAAAGTTCTAAAATCTATTTCCTTGCCCTTCGGGATTTCTATAGTACTGAGATAGTCATAAAAAGAAAGAAAACTCACCTCCTGATTTGGATTATCATACCCGTAAGAATAATACAGACTTTGAGAGTTTTCTACCAAATAACTCGACAAGGAAATGTAAAGCACTCTGCCATGAAGCGTTTTTATCTTTTCTAGAGTAAGTGCAGTTTTGCCACTTCCTGCTGAGCCTATAATAATGAGTGGGCTAGGAAGCTGAAATATTTCATCTTGAATCTCATCAAAAGATAAGATTTTATCCAAAATATGAAAGGTATTTCTCTTCGTGTTTATGTAAGTCAGGTTTTGTGAAGTGTCGGTTTCTAATGCTTCTGGTTTATTGACCAGGGGTAGCTTGGCTTCATCTATGATTGCTCCATTGAGGAAGCGAGAGTTTTCATAATCGTGGTTGTAGATTACTTCCAAAAGCAATAGATATTTTTGATCTTCTATGTTTGTATATTTAAAAAGTAAGCGATTGGTATCATCTAACTTTGCACGATAAAAGCCTGTATTGACCATTTTTTTGACATCTGCAGATTTGAAATCTCCTGCCTTTAAATAATTAACGGTCTTTTCAAATTGTTTTTTTGCTTTAGAATAATCTAAATCATTGTATATCAAAATTTCCATGGCAATCACTATTTGAGTTATAAATTACGGATTATTATTTTTTTAATTATTTGATAATGAGTGTCTTAATAGCTAACAATGGTTAGTTTTTTATTATTTAACTAAGAAGTTTTATTGTATGTTTTTTAGATGCTTGGATTCAATAAATAAAAGCAGTTTACTAATTTAATATCTTAAAAGCTACACGCTCTAGAGGTAAGTTTTCTTCGGCTGCACCGCCTTCATTTTGTCGGGCTTGGGTCTGATAATAAGATTGAGTTTTGATGCGGTCAGGGCTAATACCCCCAATTTCTACAAGGTATTTTTTGACAGCTTCGGCACGAACTTTAGAGAGGTCTTGGTTATCAG
>JBBRUH010000441.1:0-4574 GCA_038248005.1 Cytophagales bacterium
TAGATTTTTCTAAAAATGGAAGAAGTGTTTTTTTAGAACCGATATAGTTCATTTTTTAAAGTTTTAGTCAAGGGCTGCAAACTTCCTAAACTTTATAGAATAAGCAAAGAATAAATCTGCTTATTTTTAAATTCCTAGATGGTCTATATAAAAGATGAGTTATAAATTATGGATTATGAGTTTGTAATAAATTGATAATGAATGTCTTATACAAACTAAATCAGACAATTGTTCTGATACTATTACTATATGGAACATTCTCTGACAAACGGAAGTTTATTGATAACATCATTGTATAAAAAAACTTATGAAAAGAATATTTTTTGCCCTTCTCATGCTTGCTTTTGGTACTTCTTGCAATGCTCAACACCGAGTAAATAGTGCTGCCTACAACACCATGCTCAAAACCTTGCTTTCTCACTCTGTCCCAGAAATCACCGTAGATAGCCTTCGCAAAGTAAAAAGTGAGGTAGTCTTATTAGATGCTAGGGAAGACAATGAATATAAAGTAAGTCATCTCCAAGATGCCAAATATGTAGGATATGATAAATTTGATTCTAAGTCAGTAGCCAATATTGATAAAAACGCTAAGATAGTAGTCTATTGCTCAGTAGGATACAGAAGTGAAAAAATCTCTGAAAAACTGATTAAAATGGGTTTCAAAAATGTCTCTAACCTCTATGGAGGAATTTTTGAATGGAAAAATCAAAATCAAACCGTAGTCAATGAACAAGGCGTAACACCCAAAGTGCATGCCTATAGCCGTACTTGGGGGGTCTGGCTCAAAAATGGTGAAAAAGTCTATAAGTAATTAGAGGGTTGATTTAATGAAGGATTGAAGGCTTGAATTTGAAACTATTATTTGACATCATAATAAGCAGAATATCCTTGAAAAGCAGAGCCTTTTCCACGCTTAAACTTATAAATCGGGATATTTTGGTATTGATAGACAGGTGCATTTTTAGTGATTTTGGCATATCTTAGCCTTAAGTCTTCATAAGAAACCGCCTCATAAGGCTCGGCAAGATAGAGCGTACTATGTGGAGGAAGAAAAAATCTAATCTTATTTTCTTGAATTACTTCGGCTTCTATGCGTTTTTTTAAATGCTTAAAGGTGTTTCTTTTGATTGGAAAAATTTCTTCTTCATACAGCAACAATAGTATTTCTTGTCGTGGAAGGTTAAAATGATTGGCAGTATCAAGGCTAAGGTGTGCAAATTTAGCACCTTGTAAGAGTTCCATTTCTATCACTAATTCCGAAGAACTCAGATTACGAAAATAAAGCCACACAGGCCCTTGGCAAGCACTCAAAGTCCATAATAGAGTGATGAAAATGATTAGATTAGCTAGAAATAAACGCATAATGAAAGGATGAAAATGATATTTTTTTAAATTCTAACTACTTTTACTTATTAGTTTGAACATCCAAAAAGTATTAATTTGAGGAAGAATTTTTAAAATTCGTATTTTTTTACCCAAAGTTAGAACAAAACTCATTAATTTTGTTCTTAAGGACAAAAGAGTAGTATAATATAAAAAGTATAATTTTTTCAACGGTAAATTTTCAAAAAACATGAGAAAGAGATTTGGTCTTATTTTAGGATTAGCTGTAGTAGCGGGTGGTGCTTATATTTGGTATAAAAACCGTAAACCTGAGTTTAACATTTTAGAATTTAACAATAGCGACAAAACCGTAAAATGGCAGTATGGTACTATTACTAACATTGCTAGGTCTGGGCAAAATGACACTTATAGTAGTAGCCCTAATTCTGATTTTTTTGTGAATGTAGGTTCTATAGAAAATGAAGGCAAAGTAGTAGGTGTGCGTTTTAACTTTTTAGGCAAAGATGATAGAGAACCTAAGTTTATTTATTTTAACTAATTTGGTTTTTGCTGTCCATCATAAGAGTCCCTTGCTTTATATTAAGTGAGGGGTTTTTATTTTACCTTCTATCCTAGCCCCAAAGTCTTCCACCACAGTATTTGCAATAGTTAGCATCGCCATCATGCCCTGGCATGCCACAGTCTAGGCAAGACTTGGTAGTAGAGACAGTTTTTTTCTCTTCTTTCCGATAAATCTCTGCACCTACTATACTGGTAAAGACTACTATCGTACTAAAGCCTAGAATCATAAGTAAAGAAGCCAAAAGCTGACCTAAAGGTGTCTGAGGAGCAACATCTCCGTAGCCTACAGTTGTAATCGTAACGATTGCCCAATAAATACTTTTTGAAATACTTATAAATCCGTTTTCAGGACCTTCTATGACATACATCAGAGAACCAATGATGGTAACTGAAATCAAAATCCCTGTAATGAAGATGGATATTTTACGGCGACTATTCATCAAGGCTTGCTGCAATACTTGAACTTCACGGGTATATTTAGAGTACTCTATCAAGCCAAACATACGCACAAGTCTAAAAAGACGAATCAGACGAATAACAGCGAGGTAATTTACTCCTAGTGGGTTTATTAGGCTAATATAAACAGGGAAAACAGAGATAAAATCAATAATACCAATGGGACTATATATGTATTTGGTAGGTTTAGGGCTAGCAATCACTCTTGCGAGGTACTCGATAGTAAAGATAATCGTAACAATCCATTCTATCATCCTAAATTGCTTAAAGTATAACTCTCCCCACTCTGGCTCGGTTTGCAAAATCACAGCGCCACAGCTAAATAAAATGAGGAATAATAAAGTAATAGAGAAGATTCTTGAACGATAAATAATTTTATACAATTCAAAACGCCATCCACCCTTCTCCACAAAACGACGAGCGTAGGTGAAATCTCTTATGGTGATTTTTTGTTTTTGTTGGGATAATGTACGTTCGGCTGACTTTTCCAAGGTTATACTTTTATGCACGATTCAAATTTTGGTAACATTCTAAGGCATAAATAACAATATTCTTACCATTTCTTTAAAAATCAAAAAAATACAATTTATTTGATTTTCTACGCAACTTCTACTTGTTTAGATACCATTTTATATAATAAGCTATGCTGAACTACTTGTAAGTTTATATGCTTTTTTAATGTTTAATTACGAACTTTTTAAGTTTTTTTAAACATTGTACCCTAAACTTAAAAAAAAAGACTGCGTATTAGAATGTAAACAAACTATCAGTTACTCTTTTTAGAGTGATTTTTTAGTTATCTAAGCCAAATCACTGACACCTACCAAAAAAAATAATATTCTCGTGCAACCTATAAGGTTATATTGCTGTCTTTTGAATGAGTACGAAATGTAGATTAAATGTAATTTTTTCTGCTTAAATACGACAAATAACAAAAACCTATACTATATAACCTTTTTAAAATTTATTATTATGACATTATTCACCCTTATCCTTAGAACCAAAAATAAAAACCCTAATATTTATTGGGTTATTCAAGAAGCAGAAAAACAAACTGAAAGAATTTTGGTAAAGTATTTCAATGACAAAAATGAGGTTATCTTCCAAGAACATCTCGTAGGCACTTTTGATGGTGTAATTGATGAAAACATTGTCCAGAAACTAAACCAAACCAAGAAAAATATCCTCAGTCGTATTGCTTAAGATACTCCCAATAAACTACCATAGCAAATAATCAGCTATCAAATAAAGGTTTAGGGATATATCAAAAGTTAAGTATTTTATCGAGTAAAATTTATACCGAAACAGACAGTTTTTTTAAAACTTGCCTGTTTTTTGTGCTGTTACTATTTTTAATCTTGATTTTTCCTTTTTTCTAGAAAGTCTAGCATTAAATACCCTACATCTACACTACTAAAATTATTTTCTTCTGGGTTTCTTAAAATAGTTTTAAACTCTTCGATACTTACTGAAAAAACTCTTATAAATTCTGTCTCATCTAGAGATTGTGGTTTGATGAGGATGCAACCAATCGCTATATAGCAGTATTTTAGCTGGTTGGTATAAGCAGCAGGGATAGATTTCAGAAATTTCATTTCTGCTGCCTGATAGCCAGTTTCTTCTAAAAGTTCACGTTTTGCTGCTTCAATAGGGATTTCGCCTAAGTCTATTCGTCCTTCTGGAAAACTCACAATCATTTTTTCAGGTCCTGGCCTATATTGCTCCACCAAAATAACTTCACCTTCTTTGGTAATAGCCCCCACAGTGGCAAAAGAAGGAACACTAATCACGTCAAAAGCCCACTCCTGCCCGTTTGGAAGGCGAAATATCTTACGAATAATATTACGATAGCCCTCATAAACGGTTTCTTCCGATATTTTTTCCCAGTTTTCGTTCATCTTTTTATCAAAAATATTCCATATTTAGTTACTACTCCACAGACACCATTAAGATACAACAAAGTAATTCAATTAATTCATTGATGCCTTCTATTTTGTCAATAGATTTGTATTTAAAGATAGAACATATTGATTTTAACTCAAAAAAAATTACACAATGAATCTTAAAGAAAGAGTAAATGCCCTCAATACACTAATGCTAAAAGGCAAAATAGATGAAGCCTTTGAGCAATTTTATCATCCTGAGGTAGTCCGTCAAGAAAATCATGATGAGCCTCGTATAGGCAAAGCTTTTAACTGGGAATATGAGAAAAA
>JBBRUH010000442.1:0-4555 GCA_038248005.1 Cytophagales bacterium
AACCACTTACACCTACCATTGCAAGCCCAGGTTACATAACATCGGGAAGCACAGCTACAGTGATTATCAATCCTACTGAAGGAACAGATGTAACTTATACCCTCTACAACAAAGCCAATGATGCTGTCGTAAGTGCTGCCACAGCAGGAAATAGTGGTTCACTGAGTATCATTACTACAGCTACCTTTACAAGTAATGTAGATATTTATGTGATTGCTCGCAAAACATACACTGTTCCTGACCCTGATTTAGTATGTGATTTGAGATTGACCACAGAGGCACGTTTTATAGTCGCACTGCCCCCTACTGCCAATCCTGATATCAATAATACACTACCAAGCACAGCCGTGAGTGGGAATCTTCTCACCAATGACAAAAACCCTTCGGGTGGAGTACTTACCATCAATACTACTCCAGTTGTTGGGCCTAGCAATGGTACACTCGTTATCAATGCCAATGGTACTTATACCTATCAGTCCAATGCAGGTTTTGTAGGGAAAGATACCTTTACTTATAGAGTATGTAGTGTACTCACAGGGCTTTGTAGCCAAGCAGTTGCAGTCATTAATGTCTATAATACTGCGGCAAATACTACCTCTGCCAACAATGCTCCCGTAGTGCATGATGATGTAGTAGAAACCGTCAAAAACATAAACGTAACAGGCAATGCTTTAGGCAATGATTTTGACCCTGATGCAGGACAGACACTCACCGTTACTGCCTTAACAAATCAAGCCATTACTGGTGGTAGTTATAGCATAAATGCCAGTGGTGTTTACACCTTTATCCCTACGGTAGGCTTTGTAGGAAGCACTAGTTTTGATTATACGGTCTGTGATAGTGGCACACCGCAAGCATGTAAAGTAGCTACTGTGAAAATCACTGTATCTGAGCCTGCAGCTGCTGCGGCTAATAATGCACCTTTTGCACAAGATGATGCCATCCGTACAGAAGTGGGTGTGGCTTTTACTGCTACCATAGCCAATGGCTTATTAGCCAATGACTTTGACCCTGACGGAAACGCACTCACTGTCAATACTACGCCTGTAACTGTACCTAGACACGGCATAGTAACACTCAATACCAATGGCACTTACACTTACACCCCTGCTGCTGGCTATTATGGTCCAGATAGCTTCACCTATCAAGTCTGCGACCCCGGCCCATTATGTGATCAAGCTACAGTATATGTAATGGTGCAGCCTCGCAACCCTAGCCCACAGGCAGACATCAACAATACACTGATGAACACCGCTGTATCAGGCAATGTACTCACCAATGACCTAGACCCACAAGGGCTCGCACTTACAGTAAGTACAACCACTGTTACTACAGCCAATGGTACTGCAGTTTTTAATCCTAATGGTACTTACACCTATACGCCTAACTTTGGCTTTAATGGAAAAGATGTCATTACCTATCAAGCATGCAACAGCGCAGGCACATGCCAGAATGCTACGCTTACTATAGAAGTACAAAAACTTCTATCTGATGTTCCTGCTACACAAAACAATGCTCCCCTCGCCAATAATGATGTAGGGCAGACCATTGCAGGAGTTACTTTATTAGGCAATGTCATCGTCAATGATTTTGATAGAGATTTAGGGCAGACACTCACAGTGAATGCAGTTAATGGAGTAGGGGCAAGTGTAGGAAATCCTATTGCTATTACAGGAGGTTCACTTACGCTGACCGCCAATGGTACATACAGTTTTGTGCCCGCTGCAGGCTTTGTAGGAAGTACGAGCTTTACTTATACCATTACAGATAATAATGGGCCTCCACTTACCTCTATTGCCACAGTAAACTTGACAGTCTATCCAGACCATGATGCGCTGAATAATCCGCCTTTTGCTCAGGATGATGCAGGGTTTGTGTTTCAGAATACAACGCTAATTCCTACCTCATTATCAAAAAATGTACTTAGCAATGATTTTGATCCAGAAGGTACTAACCCAATGCCAGGCACAGTAAGCCTTGTAAGCGATGTAAGCAATGGTGTATTAGTACTGAATGCCAATGGCACTTATACCTATACACCTACGGTAGGTTATACAGGCCCTGATAGATTTACATATCGAGTATGTGATGCAGGTAGCCCAGCCTTATGTGATGTAGCTACGGTTTATCTTACAGTACAGGCAATCGCTCCAATACCCCCTGTTTCTAGAAATGACATTGCCAATACCTTGAAGAATACAGCCGTTGTAGGGCCTATTCTTAAAAATGATACCGATGCTTATGGGCTTAAGCTTGCTGTGAATCCTGTTCCTACAGTTGCCCCTGCCAATGGAGTAGCTGTATTTAATGCAGATGGTACTTATACCTATACCCCTACTACAGGGTATGTAGGAACAGATAGCTTTACTTATGAAGTATGTAACAGTGCAGGTTTATGTAATAATGCGGTGGTTTCTCTTAATGTAGTAGATCCTACCACTACAGTCAATGTAGCTCCTGTGGTGCAAAATGATGGTGCAGAGACTATTCAGAATAATCCTGTAAGTGGAAATGTCCTTGCCAATGATTTTGACTATAACAGTGGAGACACATTTACAGTTACTCAAATCATTGACCCTACTTTTACTTCTGGAAGCCCTATAACCCTTACCAATGGCTCACTTATCATGAATTCAAATGGTACTTATACCTTTACTCCTACTCCAGGTTTTGCAGGGATTCAGACATTCCCCTATCAGACTTGTGATAATGCAAGTACTCCAGCATGTGCTACGGCAACAGTAAGTATCACGGTATATCCTACTGGTACGCCTAGTGTACCTTTTGCACAGAATGATGCTTATGTTACTGATGTAGGTGTTGCTAAAACTGCTAATGTGTTTGGTAATGACTCTAATTTGGGTACCGTTACTAGTGTTACTGTCACAGAGCAACCTGCCCACGGTACACTCGTTGGGCCTACTACCAGTGGAGATTATACCTATACCCCTAATGCGGGTTACTCAGGGCCAGATTATTTTGTCTATAATGTATGTAATGTCAATGGCTGCTCTCCGGCTACTGTATCTATGCTTGCTTTTACTCCTAGTGGTGCACTTCCTTTAGATTTGTTGAGCTTCCAAGCTACCAAGCAAGGAGAAACTGCAAAAATCACCTGGACTACTATCAATGAGATTGAGGTCAGTCATTTTGAGATAGAAAGAAGTACAAATGGGCAGGTATTCACCAAAATAGGTGAGCAAGACGCTCGCAATGCTGGTATAGAAGTAAGCAACTATGTGTTTATAGATGCCGCACCACTTACAGGAGCTAACTATTACCGATTCAAGCAAGTAGAGCAAGATGGGAAAGAATTTTACTCACCCATGGCTTATGTAGATTTTGCACAGAGCTTGGTGTGGAGTACTTATCCTAACCCTACAACTGACTTTGTGAATATCCGACTCAATGTATTCCAGACCAAAGTACAAGTAAGCCTCTTAGATGTCAAAGGACAAAGCTTACAAAGTACTCAGGCAGAGACAGATACAGAAGGTAAATTACGAGTAGATATAAGAAATCTCAAGGCAGGTGCTTATTATCTGCAAATCAATGTAAATGGTCAGAAACTCAACAAGATGGTTGTGAAGTATTAATCCTCTTATTGGTTTATCCATAAAAATCCCCTCTTCGAGGTTGTAAAGCTTTGAAGGTGGGATTTTTTTTATGTTATTGAATGGTTTTAGCTAGAAAGATGATTGATTTACACCAAACAATACATCAAAAAAGCACCAAACAAGAATGAAAAAGGGGAAATTAATTGAAAATAAAAAGGCTTGAGTATTTCTGCACTTTTTAAGGAATATTGATGATGTAATCTCCTTGGCACGAAATACAATACCAAAGAAGTCAGGAGCATAAATCCTCCTAATAAGCTAAAAAAACTAGGATATTTAGAAATACTAGAAGAGAAGATTAATCCAATGGCTGGAATCATTCGGAGAGTAATTTCGGTATAATTGATAAGATTGGTACTGCCTGCTTTTCTTAAAATTTCTCTAGCTTTGGTAGGTCTAAAAAGCATCAAAAAACCTACAAGAATTAAGAATACGCCAAATAACAGCACTATCCATTTTGAAATTACTACCATAGTTGAGTTACCGAAGGATTCATAAATAGTCTGAATATTTGAAATTTAAGTAACTTAGAGTGATGCCCCAAGTTTCGATGTTCAAGCCTTTTAGGCTATTTACATTAGTTTTTAAAACTAGCTCAATTTCCTTGGATTCAACAAATAAATGCAACTGCGAATAGGAGGAATAGGAGTTAATTTTTAAAAAAAAAAGAGTTTTGAGGCTCTTTTCCTAAAAAATACGCATCTTGCTTCTCGACAAAAATTAGCAGTATGACACATATAACTTACGAGCAAAGATACACAATAGCTCAGATGAATGCACAGGGTTACTCAAGAAAATCTATCTGTGAAGTAATAGGAAAACACCGATTATTTTCTCAAATGCATCATCAAGCTAAAGGTTGTATTTTTACTTCCTATCCTCAGGTGAAAAATATTTATGAAAGGACATCTACAAAGACAGGTTTGTCAGTAGTTGTC
>JBBRUH010000443.1:0-4549 GCA_038248005.1 Cytophagales bacterium
CTAAATATGATGGCAGTCAGCAAGATAGCTATATGAGGATTAATATAAGAGATTAGATTTCTTTGTAAAATTCCTCTAAAAATCAACTCTTCTCCTATCCCTGGCAAAACACCAATCACTAAAAATCCTAACAGAAACTCTCCAAAACTTTGGAATCTAATCAGAAAAAAAGTAAGCTCTGAGAGTCTTTTTTCTTTTTGGTGAGCCCAGTTTTCAAACTCACTCAAGAAACTAGGAAAATCTAGGTGTGCATTCAAGTCTATTAGCCAAGAACTAAAAGGCATCACACCCAAAAATAATACAGTTACTAAAGCAACGTTTTTAGCATTAAAAGCAGACCGAGGGTTAAGTACTTTAAAACTTTCTCTCTCTACAAGGCTTATAAAAATCCAAGCACTGATTATAAAACCTCCCAAAGCAGAGACTCCCTGAAAAATAAGGTTCATCTGCCGTAGGCGAGCAGTGCGAGGTACATCTTGCATCAACTTGGGTATTTCTTTGAGAGGAATATCATAAAAATAAGCCAACAATGAGGCAGCCAATGTGCTGGACAATGAAAGCAGAATTAAGAAAATACCAATTAAAAGTAAAATTCTTGAGAAACCAAGATAGGCTGGAACGTGTTTAATTTTTACATTCATTTTTTAGAAGTAAACAAGTCAAATTTATTGTTCAAAAGTACGCATCTTAATTTAGTTTACAAATTCTCAGTAACAATACCTGATTATGAGCCAAAAAAATGCTTTTTTTGCATTATAATCAGAAATAAAATTTAATTTTTTATAAATAATCATAGCAAATGGTCAAAATAGGCAACATAGAGTTAGGTGAGTTTCCACTTTTATTAGCACCCATGGAAGATGTGAGTGATCCACCTTTTAGGGCAGTGTGCAAAGAAAATGGAGTGGATATGATGTACACAGAGTTTATAGCTGCCGAAGGTCTCATCAGGCATGCCGATAAAAGTGTCCAAAAACTTGACATCTATGACTATGAACGCCCTATTGGCATTCAGATTTTTGGGGCAGAAATAGAATCTATGCGTCAGGCTGCCGAAATAGCAGAAGCTGCAAGACCTGAGTTGATAGACATTAACTATGGTTGCCCCGTCAAAAAAGTAGCTTGCAAAGGAGCAGGGGCTGGTATCTTACAAGACCTACCCAAGATGCAAAAAATGACCGAAGAGATAGTCAAGCAAGTCAAACTGCCCGTAACTGTCAAGACTCGACTCGGCTGGGACGAAAATAGCATTAAAATCATAGAAGTAGCCAAAAGGTTACAAGATGTGGGCATACAAGCCTTGACCATTCATGGGCGTACTCGCAAGCAGATGTACAAAGGAGAAGCTGATTGGAGACCTATCGCAGAGGTCAAGAATCACCAAGATATTCACATTCCGATTTTTGGCAATGGAGATATAGACTCACCTGAGAAAGCTTGGGAATACCGACATAAATTTGGAGTAGATGGAATCATGATTGGGCGTGCATCGATTGGTTATCCTTGGATTTTTAGAGAAATCAAGCATTACTTTAAAACTCAAGAACGCCTTGCACCTCCTACACTAGAGGAGCGTGTAGAAGTATGTAAAAGGCATTTTATCAAATCTATTGAGTGGAAAGGTGAGAAGCTTGGTATCTTTGAGATGCGTCGTCATTATACCAATTATTTTAGAGGATTTCCTCATTTTAAAGAATTTAGAATGCGTCTGGTAGAAGCAGAATCTATGGGAGAAGTCATAGATATTTTGGGAGAAGTCCAGATGTTTTATCAAGAGGATTTGCTTATTAGTCATTGATAAGCAGTAAGTTAAATTCACTCTATATGATAAGGCTCTAAATTTATTATTGATAATATTTAGAGCCTTATTTTTTTATTCGTATATTTATAGTTAATTATGTGTTCGATTCTTTTTCTAAGCAAAATAATGATAGTGAAAGAATCATAGTTTTTATTCGTAGCTGTTTTTATAAAACAATACCAATATTTTATCGTAAAATCACATTCTAAATCTCAAAAATGAATGCTGAACTTAATATATGAACAAAAAAATACTTTGGCTATTGATTTTAATAAGTCTAGGTGTAAATCTTAGTATCAAAGCCCAAAAAGCATCACCTGTTGATAGTCTCGAACAAATACTAAAAACCAATATATCCTCTAAGGTAAGACTTCAGCTTTATAATGATTTAGCAAAATTATACAATCAGAATCATCCTTCTCCTGAAGGAATTACTTGTGTGCGAAAAGCTATTAAACTAGCTCGACAATTAAAAGATCCTGTATCAGAGGCTCTTGCCTACAATCACTGGGGAGATTTGTACTCAAAAGTAAATAACCAAGATTGGGAAGGGGCGTTGCCTTATTATCAGAAGGCACTTAAAATGAGAGAAGCATTAGTAAAAAGTACGCCTCAATCACTTGAAAGAAAACTAGATTTGGCAATTACTTTTTCGGATATAGCTTATAATTATTGGCAATGGGGCAAACTCAGCAAAGCACTTGAAAATCATCAAAAATCAATAGAAATTGCTCAACTAATCACTGATGAACAGGAGGATTATCCCGAAATACAACTTTTCTTAGGGCTGCGCTACAATAATGTAGGAGCAATCTACTGGGCACAAAGTAGATACAAAGAAGCCATAGAATATTATCTAAAAGCACTTCATATTTTTGAAAAAATAGACCATCCTGCAAGAATGGATATCACACTGAGTAATATAGGGATGGTTTATACCAAGTTACAACAGTACGATAAAGCTTCTTTTTATCTTCTAAAAGCATTACACCTAGCTGAGAGGGTACAACATCAGGCGGGTGTAGCCTATGCACAGAATAATCTTGGACAACTCCTCGAGGAACAACAAAAATATGACTCTGCCATCGTTTATTTTCAAGAGTCAGCCAATAATTACCTAAAGATACAAGAAATCAATGGAGTAGGATTAAATCTAAATAGCTTAGGCACTGTCCACAAAAAAATGGGTAACTATGACGAAGCCCTAAAATCATATCAACAAGCCCTTAAAATTGCCAATCAAAATCAATCTAAATACTGGCAATCGCTGACAATGCAAAATCTTGGGAGCGTCTATTTAAAGCGTGAGCAATGGTCATTAGTAGAAGAGTACGTTAAAAAAAGTCAAAAAACAGCCCAAGAAGAAGGCTACAGAGAGATTATAAAAGAAAACTATCATATTCTCTCTGAGTTCTATGCTGATACTGGAGAGCCAGCAAAGGCTCTGGAGCAATACAAGCTTTTTGTGGTAGCAAAAGATTCTATTTTTTCGGAAGAAAAATTTAGACAACTTAATCAAATCCAAGCCGAGTATGAAACTGAGAAAAAACAAAAGGAGAATGAAATACTCACACGTGAAAAGATACTTCAAGAAAAAACTCTTCAAAGAAGTCAATATGAAAAAATAGCCCTCATAGTAGTAGCCTTTTTGATTCTTTTATTTGCAGTTTATGTTTGGTTTAGTCGCCAAAAATTAAAAATAACCCACGAGCAACTTTGGCAGAGAAATGACATGATAAATCAACAGAAAGAAAAACTTACTCAACAAGCACAGCAATTAGAAGAGGTTAATCAAATCAAAGACAGAATGTTCTCCATCGTAGCACACGACCTCAGAAGCCCTATCGCACAGCTAGAAGGAGTCATGGCTTTAGTACAAGATGAACATCTTTCTGACCAAGAATTAAAAAAAATTCTCCCTGGAATCAACAGAAACATTAGCTATACTTCTGATTTGGTCAACAATTTACTACACTGGACAAAAAGTCAGATGCATGGCTTGAATATAGAGAAGGAAGACTTTGATATCTATCTAATCGCTCAAAGTAAAGTAAACTTATTTGAGAAAGTTGCCAAAGAGAAAAATATTAAACTCTATAATGAAATCCCAACAGGTACACTTGTTTCTGCAGACCCAGATATGATTGATTTAGTGTTTCGAAACCTTGTCAGCAATGCTTTAAAGTTTTGTAGTCCAGAAGATGCTATTTACTTAAAAACTATAGAGCAAGAAAAGATGATTCAGCTTTGTATAAAAGATACAGGACTGGGGATTTCACCTGAGAATTTATCCAAACTTTTTAATAATCAAAACTTCACTACACGAGGCACTGCCAATGAAAAGGGAACAGGACTTGGGCTAAGCCTTTGCAAAGATTTCATAGAAAAAAATAATGGAGAAATGTGGGTAGAAAGTACTGTAGGAGTTGGAAGCACTTTCTTTTTTACCCTTCCTAAGGTAAATAATATCGTGGAATAGCTCTTGAAATGGTTTTAATATATGTTTAATAAAATTGATTAAGATTATAAAGACCTGTACAAATAGTACTTACAATCAACAGCCAAGTAAGTACTTTTATAGAAGCTGACTCTTTGCTTGGAATCAGTTTAAATAACTGGTGCAAGCGTCTTCGCTTGCGCCTCCACAAATAATATCGTGGAATAGTTCTTGAAACGGTTTTAACCTATATTTAATAAAATTGATTAAGATTATAAAGACCTGTACAAATAGTACTTACAATCAACAAC
>JBBRUH010000444.1:0-4532 GCA_038248005.1 Cytophagales bacterium
AGCTCATAACCTACTGGAAGGACTCCTGGGGTAGTAAAGGAAGCCCAAGCATCTGCTCTCACAGGATTACCAGAGCAAGAAATCTTATAGGGGTCTATTATAGAAGCCCCCCCTGTATTATTAAAGCTAGAAAGAATATTAAATTGCTTTCCACAATCACTGTTATCTAGTAGGAAGCTATTGGCTGTAAAGAAATTATCCTCAGATTTTTTATCTGTATTGTAAATACAGATGGTGCCAAAGGCTTCTACATTATTACGGCTTACTATCTGGATATAATAAGTAGTACCAGCAGTAGCGGCAAACTCAAGGGTAGTATTTCCGATAGTATTTGCAGTACATTCTAATGCAGTAGGATTTGCTCCACATGTAAGAGGTGTCTCATAAATAGCAATGTCTATGGGTTGACCAGAGACAGAAGTATATTCAAAAAGTACGTTCGTAGTAATATTAGAAGTAAAAGGTATCCAAGCATCTATGTTGTTAGTAATACAAGAGTTTGTATTGGTACCTGAATTAGTGTATCCACTTAAGATATTCATCCTAATACCACAATCACCTAGGTTAAGGGGTGTAACTACTGAAAGGTCTGCACAGTTATTTCGTGTAAAAACTTCATAAATACAAATACTCCCTGTGAGAGTTTCGCCATTTTCTACGTTCATTATTCTTATATACTGAGTGCCTGTAGTAACTACATTATATTCAAAGAATTCTTTCTCTCCGCCTCCTGCATTATTAGCACAGGCTCTCTCAACAGGAGTTCCACAATTGCCGTCATAGACTGCAATAGCAGCATCAAGAGAGGATAAAGAAATGCCAGTACTTGTATATTCTATTCCTACTCTTTGCCCCGCTGTAGCTTCAAACTTTAACCAGCCATCTTTTTGTAAAGTAGCAGCACATGCTGGATTTACTTTGCCTTCATTGTTAAAGAAAGAAGCATCTACATTGAATCTAAAATCACATGTCCCTATGGATACTTCTTGTGCATTCTGGCACAAATCACCCAATACCTTTGGTCCATTATAGATAGAAAGAACACCATTCATATCATTGGTATTCGTAAGGTTAATGACACGCACATAATAGCGATTGGTATTGATTACATTGAGCGTAATGGTTTCTGTAACATTTGCTGCCTGCACACTTGCACAACGCATCAGTGCTAAACCGCCACAGCCTGTATTACTGACATAGACTACCAAAGCAGCATTCTGCCCAGAAGTGGGTGTATATTCAAAGATTACAGTACCAGTTGCAGTGGCATCAAACCCAACCCAACTATCTTGCTGCCCCACACTTGGAGCTACACAACTTGGATCAGTAGTTGAGTTGGTATTGCTAGCACCTAGCACATTAAAAGATTGGTTTAATTCATTGCCATTTTGAATGGTTACAATCGTGCCTGCAGTAGCAGCAGCACAGTCATTATAACTTGTGATTTGTGAGTAGGATACAAAAGGAATAGCCATAACCAATAGTGTGATAAATAGCCTCTTCCATTTTATTTTGGATGGGTATAGAGTTTTCATATTTTAAGCAGGGATTTATTTAAACAATAATCTTACTCAAAAATACGACAGAAAAATATAAATGTATTTTGATATACTTAGTAAATAGTACACAAATTAATTTTTTATGTGTTTTTTATTTATTTAACACGAAATATTTGTCTAAAAGCCTTTTTAATCTCTAATGAACATTTTAAAGGATAAAAAAAGGAAGGTAAAAACAGGCTGAAAACCAAAAATAAATAGAAATATAGACAAAAACACTCTAAAACATACGTATAGTCTATAACTTGTTAGGTCATAACCATATCTCTTATGTGAGATTTTAAGTGAACTTAGCTCTATTTCATAATATAGAGCTAAGTTATTTTTTAAATGAAATCATTTAATTCTTGCTTCAAAACATTCAAAGGCATCGCTCCTGACTTACGCCATTTACTCTCTCCTTTCTCAAAAAGCATAAAAGTAGGTACTCCTTTAATTTGAAGATTTTGGGCAAGCTCTTGGTTTTTATCTATGTCTATTTTGATGACTTTTAGCTTGCCTTTATACTCTTGGGCGAGGCTCTCAACTATTGGACTCATCATCTTACAAGGCCCGCACCACTCAGCGAAAAAATCTACTAAAACGGGCGTTTCTGAATTTTGTAAAAGTTCTTTAAATGAAGTTTTCATATTTATATAATTTAATTTGTTTATGTATTAAAATAAAAAAAATCTGCTCTTATTTACGCTTTTTTTATATTTTTGAGGAATTAACTCTGATTTAAAAACATTTATGAGTCGCTAAAAAGTTCTTAATCTATACAAACATTAATAAAATACATGATGAAAAAATTTATTTATCTCTTTATCCTCCTCATTTGGGCTTTGCCAAATTACACCCAAGCACAAGAAGAAGTAACCACAGCAGATATATGGCAGACCTATCGCTTCATTACTAAATCAGTCAATGGAGTTAATTGGACAAAAGACGGGCAGTATTATACCTCTCAAAATGACCGATACATCATCAAATACAATATCTCTACGGGAAATCCTGTAGATACACTCTATGGCAAAGAAGGCGCTCCCGAAGATTATGTACAGTTTGATGGGTATTCTTTTAGCCCACAAGAAAATAAGATTATGCTTTCTTCTGGTTCAGAGGCAATCTATCGCCGCTCTTCTAAAGCCTTTTTTTATATCTATGATATCACCAAAAAAGAAATTACTAGATTAATAGAGGGTGAAAAGCAATCTTATGCTACTTTTTCTCCTGATGGAAATCAAGTAGCTTTTGTGCGTGACAACAATCTGTATGTAACTGACCTTGCTACGATGAAGACACAAACTATCACCACTACAGGCGAAAAAAATAAAATCATTCATGGTAGTACAGATTGGGTTTATGAGGAAGAATTTTCTTTTGCACAGGCTTTTTATTGGTCATCTGATAGCAAAAAAATAGGTTACTATACCTTTGATGAAAGTGAAGTCAAAGAATTTATGATGCAATACTGGAATGGCCCAACTACACCTTACCCTGATAACTATCAGTTTAAATATCCAAAAGCAGGTGAAGACAACTCCAAAATTACTATCTCTGTTTATAACTTGACTGATAAAAAATCTATTAAAATGGATATAGGCACGGAGACAGACATATATATCCCAAGAATCAACTGGACTCAAGATGCTAATCTGCTTTCTATCCGAAGAATGAACCGCCTTCAAAACCAATTGGAAATATTACACGCAGATGTAAAGACGGGTAAGACGCAGGTAATCCTTACTGAAAAAGAGGAAACATATATAGATTTAGACTTTACAGATGATCTCACTTATCTAGAAGATGGTAAGACTTTCTTGCATACAAGCGAAAGAAATGGCTTTAAGCATATTTATCTCTATGATATGTCTGGCAAACTCATCCGACAAATCACTGATGGAAAATGGGAAGTAAGCCAAGTCTATGGCATAGATGAAAAAGCAAAGATGATTTATTTTACTTCTACTGAAGACTCACCCCTACAAAGACAACTCTATAAAATCAAATTTAATGGGAAAGGCAAAGAAAAACTAAGCACTCGCAAAGGCACACACGCCCCTAATTTTAGCAAGGATTTTAAGTACTACTTAGATTATTACAGTGCCGCCGATACTCCTCCTGCAGTGAGCCTGCACGAAGCCAAAAGTGGCAAGCAACTGAAAGTATTAGAAGATAATCAAGCATTCAGTGAACGCCTCAAAGAATATAAAATCAATCCAAAAGAGTTCTTCACTTTTACTACTTCTGAGGGTGTAGAGCTCAATGGATGGATGATTAAACCCCTTGATTTTGACAAAAGCAAAAAATACCCTGTCTTGATGTTTGTCTATGGTGGGCCTGGCTCACAGACTGTAACCGATTCTTGGGATACTTATAACTATATGTGGTACCAAGTATTGGCTTCTAAGGGCTATATGGTAGTTTCTGTGGACAATAGAGGCACTGGTGCAAGAGGGGCAGAGTTTAAAAAAATAACCTATGCCAATCTAGGAAAATATGAAATTCAAGATCAAATCGCTACGGCCAAATACTTGGCTAACCTCCCTACCGTAGATGCCGAAAGAATCGGAATCTGGGGATGGAGTTATGGGGGCTATATGTCTTCACTTGGTATCACTGTAGGTGCAGATATCTTCAAAGCTGCCATTGCGGTTGCACCTGTTTCTACTTGGCGTTTTTATGATAGCATTTACACTGAAAGATACCTCAAACGTCCACAAGACAATGCAGAAGGATATGACTCAAACTCACCTATCAATCATGTAGAAAAATTAAAAGGAAGTTACCTATTAGTGCACGGCACAGCAGATGATAACGTACATTTTCAAAATGCTATAGAGCTACAAAATGCACTCATCAAAGCAAATAAGCAGTTTGACTCATTCTATTATCCTAACCGTACTCACTCAATCAGTGGAGGAAATACACGCTTTCACTTATATACTATGATGACTAATTTTCTCTTGAAAAATTTATAAGTGAGAGATG
>JBBRUH010000445.1:0-4519 GCA_038248005.1 Cytophagales bacterium
AAAAAAGATATAAAATAACACATCTAATGAGGTGGCATTAAAGTGATTGAGATAAATATGGTAATTATCCTTTCGAGTATCAGGGTGTTTTTGGACTATCTCATGCAAACCTTCCACAAAAGCTTCTATCAATTCAGGAGGTGTATCATAGGTCAGTGCAAGGCTAGTTCGGTAGCGGCGATAGACCCGAAGTCCCATATTGTCTATAGTCATATCAGCCAAACGTCCATTAGGGATATAAATTAGTGAGTTATGAAATGTGCGGACACGGGTAGAGCGAAAACCTACTTCCTCAATAGAGCCATCTATATCATCAGCTACTATCCAATCACCGACTTGAAAAGGACGGTCTAAGAAAATAGTAATAGAGCCAAAAAGATTCTTAATCGTATCTTGTGCGGCCAAAGCAAAAGCAAGCGTACCAATGGAAAGCCCTGCTACTAGGGCAGTAATATTAAATTCTAAATTTTGTAGGACATACAAAAAACCAAGCAATGAGATTACTATTTTGAGACTTTTACGAATCAGTGGGGCAAGTTGATCATCTAATGTACTCGCAGTACTCTCGGCATGTCTTTGGATATAGACACTTATAAAATCTACGACTCTAAAGCCTATCATCACTATATAAATAGGAATAGCTAATTTTAAGAACAATAAAAAAAGCCAGTTGACAGAAACAGGTAAACTTAGTACAGGTACTAACCAAGTAAGCACTAAACAGACTATCAATAAACTCAAAGGACGAACTATGGGCTGTATGAGTTTTTTGGCTACTTCTGTGCGGATACGTGTAAAAAAACGCATCAATATATTGCCTAGAAAGAAACTCAATAATTTGTGGAGTAAAATACTAAGAAGCGATAACACAAGTAAACCTACATACTGCCAAGTATTCAAACCCAAGAATTTTTTATTAGCTCCCTTTGGTATCAAATCTAATAGATAATCTAGCCCCATCGGATAGACCTCTTGGTGTAATCTAGGAATTGCTTTGACGGTCTCAGAAGAAAATAACCAAAGATTACCTATTTTTTCTACATAAATCTCAGGCACAGAAGCAAACAACACATAGCGATTCTTTTGACTAAGACTATCTATGTAATTGCTATTTCTAGGAAGTTCATCCATTTTGACATACAAGCCCTTTCCGTCTAATACTTGGATAAGTTTGACAGCCAATGCTTCTTTCTCAAAGGAAGTATATCCATTTGCATTGAGTGTGCGAGCAGATAAAGAAGGATTAAAATTATCAGATTGAAGATTATCTAAAAAAGTATAAATAGTATGATAAGGAGAGGTTACTTGATAGGCTTCTTGTGCAAGCAGAGATGGCAGATTTACCCAGACCATGCTCAATCCTAAAACCAATACTAGCCATTTGTTTTTGAATGAGATGTACATGTGATATGGATGCTTTTTTTTGAAAAAATAAAGATTAGTAGGGCAAAGACCTTGTAAAATTTCTATACAAATATACGCATAAGTCTTGGTTATGCAATAGCTTGACTGGTAATAGCCGAGGTTGGTGGTATATAAAGCAGTTTTGTTTATTTTGGCAGGGTTGTGTGAGTGGGGGAGTCTTACCAATATTGACATCTCTGAAGACCTATGTTGCTGGGAATTTGTGTGAATTCGAATCCTTTCGGTCAATTTCAATCCTATTCTAATATCTCGCTGCCGTAGTTTCTATGGCTGTAACTTCTAATTATTTTTATAAATCCAATATAAAAGTAAAATTCTTCATTAATTCATATAAGTTGCTCATTTTAAAGCTTTTAAAATAAACTATCTCTTAATTTACACCTCCTAGCTTACTTGAGTTTAGTATTTATTTTGTTTTTTTCTTACTTAGTAATAAAAATTGCCACAGTTTTTGAAAGATTCATAAAATCAGCACAGAAATTGGAATAAAATAGATATGCAACAATTACATTCAAATGATTTTCATATACCTCAAGAAGGTCTTCAAGGATTAAAGAAACATTGGAAGTCTGATTTATTGGCTTCTGTTTTTGTATTTGTGATGTCTCTTCCTTTTTGCTTTAGTGTCGCCTTTGGTGCAGAACTATCCATCGTTTCGGGGCTTATTACAGCCATTGTCGGCGGGCTAGTAATCAACTTTATAGGAGGTGCTTCTATGTCTATCAAGATGCCTACTATTGGTTTAGTACCTATTATTATCTGGGGGATTCATCATCTTGGAGGAGGCTATCCCGATACAGGGCTACAGCTTTGGTTGGCTGTATTGGTATTGGCTGGTATTTTTCAGATGATATTAGGGCTAGCACGTGTAGGAGATTTGCTTGCTTTGATACCAGATGTAGTGATTTATGGATTACTTTCTACGATTGCCATTGATATTTTTGCGAGACAGTTGCATTATTTGATAGGAGTTATCCCTACCTCAGAAGGCACTTTTAATCTCTTAATGGAATTTCCTTCTAACCTTATTTATCAATCTAAACCTGATATTATTTTTATTAGTGCTATCTGCCTTACCATTTTATTTATTTCTACTACTTTTCGCAAAAGACATGAAAGTATCTTACCTGCTTCTATGGCTGTGCTGATTGTAGCTGGATTAATGGGCTGGTATTTAGATATAGGCAATAAAGATGGCTCACAATATTTAGTGCTTAACTCTGGAACACTTCCAAGTAGTTTTCAATGGCCTGAGTTCTCAAGGATTTATTCTTGGGAAGCTTTAGAAGTGGTCTTAGTGGTAGCTCTTTTTAGTAGTCTAGAGAGTTTACTGAACATAAAATCAGTAGAAGCTTTGGATTTTTATAGACGAAAATCTAATATTAACCGAGAACTGATGGCTCTAGGCTTTGGCAATATTCTTTGTGGACTTCTAGGCGGAATGCCTATGTCATCTTCTATGGTGCAGAGCGCTGCCAATATCAATAGTGGTGCACGCACACGGTGGTCTGGTTTTTTTGTAGCTGTTTATTTAGGCGGTTTTTTTATACTCTTTACTTCATTACTTGGCTACTTACCTTGGGTAGTTTTCTCATCAGTTTTGGTGTATCTATGCCATCATTTACTCTCTAAAAGACTTATCCACAATATCCGTGAGATAGGCAAAGAGCAGTTTTTGATTTATATCTGTACCATCATTGCTACACTAGGAGGAGGGCTTTTGATTGGTCTATTGGTTGGGTGGATTTGTTCACTTATCATTTCCCTTTATCTGGGTGCTACCCTCAAATCATTGTTTGTGGCTACCGTAAAGGTAGTAAACTTTAGTAATGGACACAGTAAAATCGCTGTCAAAAGTGCAGCAGTAGCCTCTAACTATCTTAGTATTAGAAGACAGATTTCGAAAATACCAAAGGGAAATCAGATTTATTTAGATTTTTCAAAAAGTGATGTAGTAGATTATAGCTTAATGGAGCTTATCTATCATCACCCTTATAACTATAATACGACCGAAGGAAGCATCGAACTTCAAGGCATTGAAGAGCATGATGCTATCTCCGAACATCCGCTTTCTACACGTATCCTAAAAGATAAAAGTAAAAAAAATAAATACTTCGATGAAAACCTCACTCGTTTTAATGAAAGGCAATTAGACGTACTTGCTGTGGCTTCTATCAACAATGCCAAGCTACGCCCCAATCTGACCTATGATGGACATAAACTGCAAGGATTTAGTTTTTCGCTAGGGTATGACCTTAAATACAGAGAAAATAAATTTAATAAAAATTATTACTCTAGTACTACTGAAAAATCCACTAAGATAGAGTTTTCGGATGTGTTTTTATCAAGAGGTCTAAGGATGAGTGATCAAAGCCGACACGTTTCTGTGATATTGATTACTGATTTGCAGTGTGAGGTGCCTAATTTCACACTCAATAAAGAAAATATTCTAGCAAAAATGCTTCAAACAGTAGGTTATTCAGACATTAACTTTGATGCTTTTCCCAGATTTTCAGAATATTATCTTTTACAAGGTCGCCATGAAGAAGAAATACGTTCATTCTTTGATGAGCGTCTGCTAAGATTTCTTGAAGTCTATCAAGATTTCTCTATCGAATGCAAACATGGTAAAATTTTGATTCATAGAGGGATGCACTTAATGAATCGGATAGAGATAGAAGATGTTATTTTATTTGTGGAAGATTTATTAAAGCTTATCTATCATGAAGAGACTGATGAAGTAGAAAATGCCCTAGTGTATATTTAAGAATAGTATCGTATTACAGAAACATCATCACTTTTCGAGAAAAGAACTTCTCACTAGTTTGCTAGTCGGGATTTATAATCCCGACTCCAGATTCTGCTAGTCGGGATTTTTAATCCCGACTTTAGAGTAGAAGATTTTTAATCTTCTTCTAATACACCATTTCATATTTCATTTCCAAGGCATCTAATCGCTGTAAGAAGCGCTCATCTAGGTTTACTTTAAACTTATGAGAAGTTAAATCAGAAACAAGTTCATCTTCATAGTCTAAGAGTTTGACTTTGAGTAGTTGGTTTCCAGTAAACTCCTGCACTAAGTTTTCTAAATCTT
>JBBRUH010000446.1:0-4505 GCA_038248005.1 Cytophagales bacterium
AAATAAAGGTTTTACATTTTACTATACTTCTCTCCTAGTGCAAGAGTCTTAACTCCCTACCCCTTCCCCTCCACCACAGCGATTTCCTCCGTAGTTAGGCCATACAAGGCATAGACCATCTCATCTATCTTCCGTTCTTCTTGGCTTGTGTCTTCGCCTTGCTCTTTCTTGGCTAAGATAATATCTACTAAATCTTCAAATGGCTTTTGGTCTGATGGAGAGAGTTTAGGTACATGGATAGGTTCTAATGCCTGTACACTGATAATCAAATCACCTGTACCCGTTTTAGGTGCTGTCTCGAATAACTCGTAATGACAAACTTTTGAATTTAATAATGCTGTTAAATATTTAGAGTTTTCTCCAGAGGAAAAACAAGTGCTATCTAAACAAAGTGAAGTATTATTCTCATAAGAAAAGCGAAGTATAGAACCTATACGTTTCCAAACAATCTTCTCTTTTTCAAATTCCTCAAGATAAGCACAATTACGTAAATTTGTCCAATGTACTCCTTTATCTTGTCTTTTTTGTAGCTCTTTTTCAAATTGTAGTAAATGTTGATAAATAGCAGGATAATCTTCACTCACGATTTCCCTGTTAATTCTTACACTTTTTTTAGTAAGGATTTCAACCCTTTTGGTAGGGATGACTACGAATTTCTTTTCTTTTCCTTCAAGATATTTAATCAATATAATTTTGCCTAAAGAGTCTTTTGTGGTAGCATAAGGATATTCAGTTTTAAAGATTTCTCCATTGTGTGAATTTATTAAATACAAATCTGCAAACTCTGCTTTGTATCGCTGAATATCTCTTCCCCTGAGAATGGGTTTGATAATCTCTACACTTTTGGGGTCTTGGGCAATGAATTCATTTTTAGTTGCTTCATCAATGATAAATGCTTCATTGAAACCTGTTAGAACTCCTCTATAAATATCAATATCCCAATCTTTGAGAGGCGTACCTATTTCTTCTATTTTGGTTTTGATTTGCTGTTCTATTGCAGAGCTAATTGTCCACGAGTCTGCACTTAGTTCTGTGAGGGTGATGTGGTTTTGGGCGAAATAGTCCTGCATAGATAGTTCGGTTTTTTGAAATGTCAGGGCTTTCAGTTGGAATTTCTGAGGTTCTTTAACAATTGCTTTTATTTTTTTGGAAAGCAAGATATTGGTATCTACTGTAGCCGATTCAAAAATCCCACCTCCCAAGTCTATGAGCTGTAGTGGTTCTGTCTGTGTAGTAAAATAATGCCTAAGTTTTGTGCCATAGCCTGCTCTCATCCACTTATTAGAGGTAATGTAGCACATGAGTCCATCCGTTTTGAGTAGTTGATTCCCCTTTTCATAAAAGAGTGCATAGAGGTCGCCTGTGCGTGCATAGCTTTCGTACTTTTGGGCTTCAAAGGCAGCTTGCCATTCTTTCATCTTTTGCAGTTGCACATAAGGCGGATTACCAATCACCACATCAAAGCCTTCTTTGATTCCGAACATCCATTCTGTATCAAACCATTCAGAAGATGTTTTTTGGTCATAGGGATTCCATTGTGCAATCAGGAGAGCTTTTTTTCTGATTTGCTCCACCTCCGTATCATTTTCTAATCTTTTGATGATACTTTCATTGGTCTTGAGGATGCTTTTGATGCTATCAATTTTATCCTTTTTGGCATTGATGCGTTTTTTTTCTTCCTTTCCGAAGAGGTCTTTAGTGATGATTTCTTTGATTTCATCAGGCATTGCTTCAGCTTCTTGGAGCAGGGCAGTTTGTTTTGAGATGATTTCTTGGGCTGCTGCTATTTCTTGAGTATTTTTTTCTTTAATGCCATCTGCCAAGTTGTGGGCTATTTGCTCACGAAGTTCCTTGTCTTGTTTTTCTAGGCTTTTTTTCTCTTTTCGGCTTTTGGCTTTAAAGAAACTCTCTCTTACTTTTTTGAGTGCTGTTCTGAGTTCTTGTGTACTATCGTTTGAATCATCATCTTTGTCAAAGAATTTAATTCCCTCTAAATCAATCCCTATGAGTGTATTGGCTACCACAAATTTAGTTTCGAGGTTGGGTAATGGTTCTATCTTCTCATTATTTTGCTCTATGACCAGTGATAAGAAAAAACGAAGCTTGGAAATTTGCACGGCAATATCTTGTATGTCCACGCCATAGATGCAGTTTTGGATGAGGTAAAGTTTTCTGCCATAGTCTTCTAGGTTATTCTCAAATACGGCATTGAGTTTATCTACTTCCAGTTGTCTAGTTTCTTTGTCATCATTTTCATAGACACGGTCAAGTTCTTCAAACAGTTTTTCTTTTTGTATTCTTTGCCAGAGTTTATTTTGTGGGTCTATTTTTTGGAGCAACTGCACCATTCTTTGCAGAATACCCATCGGGAAAGCACCCGAGCCACAAGCAGGGTCTAAGATTTTGATTTCGGATATTTTCTTAACGAGGGCTTGTTTCTGCTCTTGGTTGAGGTTTTCTATGGTGTGTGGAGCGTTCACGTCTATCTGTAGATAGGCTTTGAGGCTTTCATCTACCATATAGTTCACGATTTCTTTGGGCGTATAAAAGCTTCCTGTTCCCTTTCGGGCTGTTGCTTGGGTTTCAGGGTTATAGTAGGCTAGTAAGCTTTCAAAGACCTCTCCCATCAGCATAGGGTCTAAGGCTATATCTTCTTCTTCGGGTGTGTTTTCTTCTATGGTAAACTTATACCTTTCAAAAATCTGAAATATACCTTTTACCTTATAATTTCCTTTTTTGGTTTGGTAGATTTTAGCTAGTTCTTGGCTAAAATCTTCGGTTTCTTCTCCAAAAAGTAGTCTATTAGGGAATTTAGGTTGATTTTTCTTCACTCTTGAGAAGCCATCAATCATCATCTTATTCTCTTTGTCATCTAAGCTATCAAAGAGTCCTCCATTTAAGAAGGGGATACTTTCAAAAATGTCCATAATCTTTTGAGTATCTGAGTCTGCAAATAGGCTTTCATATCGGTATAGATTGTTTACACCGTATGAGTTTATATTTTTAACATGCTCCTGCTTAAGAGCAAATGCTCGGTCTGCCTTGGGTCTATTCAGTGTAGCAAAGAATAGGTTTTGCAGAATTGCTAGATAATACTCACTACTTTCTTCGCTTTTGGGGTCAAAGTTTTTGAGTGTATTGGTTAATACGTTTTCATAAAATAGATTTTCGGGGATAAGTTTTTTTTCTTTCAGAAACCACACAAAGAAGATACGAGTAACGAATCTAATGACTGCCTTTTGGTTGGCGAGTTCTTGGAGTTCCTCTTGAGTTTTAGCTTGATACCTTTCTTCTTTTTTAAGATAATCATACGGAAACTCAACATTGCTCACAGCCCAAAAATACCAGTTAGCGATTTCTCTATAGAATCTTTTATTGAGTTCTTTGAGGTTGAGGGTTGCTCTCCAAGCCTTGTGTAAGGCAGGAAAGCTATTAATTGTATATTTTTTTTGAAGTCTTTCCAAGGAAAGTTCAGCCAAGATTTCTGTGTGTGCCCTATGTGGCTTAGAGAAGTTGATGTCTTTGATAAGGGTTACTTTGCTGAGTACATCTTTGTATTCATCTTTTTTGTTGAGCCTTCGGTCTATCACGGCTAGGGTTAGAGAGGTGCCATACTTAAAAAGCACTAGCACAGGCATAAAAAAAGGCTTGTTGAGTTCACGAGTGATTTGTGTAAGCTGTGTTTTATTATAAAACTCCTCCTTTAATTCTAGGGCAAATATGACATAAGATTCATATTTTTCTAAGAAATGGGTATTTACTTCTTTATGCTCAAAAAAACCTTCTCCGATTTGAAAGCAGAAGTCTATTTTTTTCCAATGCTCAACAATGGCTTTATCTTTTGAAAAAACATTCTCACTCACTTGAAAGTAATCTCTAAAATCAATGTAGGTTTTTTCTTGTAATTCTAAGGTATGCTCACTCTCATAGCCTAACACACTAAAAAGCTGTAAAGTATTTTGGTAGAGGTCATCATTTGACCCAAATTGTAATAGTTGGTTTTTGATTTCTGTTTTCATGTTCTGGGTTTAATACTGGATACTTTTTTTAATTACCAATTTGAGGTCTTTTGATAATTACTTTAAACTCTTCAGCTTCTTTATCATTGATAAAGTCAATATCAGGATAAGCTTGCAAAGCACGTAAGATGCCACTGCCTGCTCCTTTATAGTCTAGTAAATCAAAAGCAAAGGAATCTATGAGTGGGTTGCGTTTTTTTCTTATCCCTAACCTAATTTTTTCTTCGGTAAGGTTATTAGGCAAAACGCCAGGACTAATGATTTCTACCCTGTCATTGAATACAAAAACCTTAATAGTATCTTTAATAAAATAGTCTCGGTGAACGAGGGCGTTTATCAAAAGTTCTTGAAGTGGTACTACAGGAATTTCTAACTCCCCCTTGCTATTAAAATTATCGCCTATTTGAATTTCACGCAGACTATCTACAAGGAAAGTGAGTGCTTTCTTATATTGCTGACTCAATGTGCCTTCTATTTTATCTTCAT
>JBBRUH010000447.1:0-4493 GCA_038248005.1 Cytophagales bacterium
AAAGAAATACTTGAAGGAAATAAATTAATTGCTGTCTTTATGGGTTTAGAATTAGAGGAAACTCTTTCTGGTAAATATGTTTACGCTAGAGAAGAATTTAAAGATGCTCATAAACTTAATAACTACTATACTGAGTTCTATGAACCTAATGAGTTGTTATATGATTTCTCATGGGATTGGTTGATGCCTGTGGTAGAGAAAATTTGTAGGCTAAGAGTAGGAGATGGAAAGGACTTCATAGATTTTTCCTATCCTAGAACTTTTGGAATGCTTAATACTAAAACTGATGAAATTATGGTAAGACTAAATGGTTTTTCTCTTAAGGAAGCCAGCACTTTAATTGAGGCTCTTTGGAAGTCTATTGTAGAATTTATAAAATGGTACAATGAACTCTCGAATAAACAGAAGTAACATTACAGAGCATCTTCTTAGTTATGAACTTGCTATGGTGGAAAAAACACTATTAGATACTTTTGATGATGACAATTGGTATTTCAATTGGCCCATTACTAAAGTGAAGCATAATGAGTTTAGACTCTATGCTCTAAAGAAGATAAAGAAAGTCTTCAAAATTAACAGAGAGAAAGCTGAAGCCCATTTTCAATGGCACAACGATCATTACGGATTAAGAATAAAAGATTAGCTATGAGATTTGAACAAGAAGATTTTGAAAGACAAGCTCAGCTTGACTATATGTATCTCAAAGAGAAAGAAATGGAAATGCAACAAGAATATGAAGAATGGTTAGAAGAAGAAGCTCTTGCTAATAGACTTCCAGCTAAAATTGAAATACTTACAAAGGAATTTAAACCAATAGAACATGAAGATGAATGTAACTCCCTACCATTGGGAAGAGTTAAGTAAGAAAGGATATACATTAGATCAGATATTCCTTTTGATGTTAGTACATGATGAGGTGGATATTACTAGCATGTGCAATGCAAGTGTTAAGATTTCCATGGTTCATTCTTCTCTCCTTAGGAAGGGTTTAATTACAGAAGAGAGTAAACTCACTACTATGGGAACAGAGCTTCTTGTCTTTATGGATAGTAAAGAAGAGAGAAAAATTGTAAAAAATAAAAAATCTACTACTGTTTTTGAAGAATGGTGGTCAGCATTTCCTGGTACTGACAATTTTACGTGTCTGGGAATTAATTTCAAAGGAGCAAGAAGTCTAAGAACAGCTAAAGATGCATGTAGATTAAAATTTGATAAGATACTATTAGAAGGAGAACATTCTGCTTCTGATCTTATTGACTCTCTAAAATATGATGTCTCTATGAAAAAAGAGATGTCAGTAAAAGGAATGTCTAATAAACTCACCTATATGCAAAATAGTCTTACATATCTAAATCAGAGGAGTTATGAGCCATTTATTGAACTTGTAAAAGCTGGGGCTACAATAGAAAAATCATTTACACCAAAAGGAGGAACAGATGTATGAAAATTTTAAAGAGATAAAATATGGACTTATTTAAAAATCTTGAATCTTTTGAACTTGATAAGAATAAGAACAAGCTATTTGGACTTAAATGTCCTATTATATGGGGTAATTTTAAAAATGGAGGGGCATGTCCTATTATATACTTAAGAAAACCCAAACATATGCTTCAAGAGGATTTTGATCTTCTATTAGATTCTATTCATATACAAATTAAAATTTTAAAATAATGGATAAAGAAAGAGTTAAAAAGATAGTAAGAGACAATTCCAATTTTACATTTAATCAAGAAGAAGAGAATTTACTTATATTCTCTACAAGAGAAAATGGAAATATGGGACACGAAGAACCAGGAGAAGAGGATATTATGGAAGGACACAGAATTAGAAGACTTATTAATTCTATCCTTCCAGAGGTATCTATAACTGTAGAAGGATGTGATGAATGGGTAATATTAACAGTAGCTAATAAAGAATAAAATGAGTGTATTTGATGATTTGAACTTTGAAGTAAATTTAGGACTTGAGGGGAGAAATAATGGAATTCCAATGGGATTTAATAGACTCAATCACTATATAGGGATAAGAAAGGGTATGTACTATCTTATAGGGGGATATACTGGAAGCGGTAAGTGCTTAGCTAAGAGCACTTTAGTACTAATGTATGATGGTACTTATAAGAAAGTGGAAGATATTCAAATAGACGACTTATTAATGTCACTAAATGGAGAGTCTACAAAGGTTATAAGTACTTGTCAGGGGACTGAAGAAATGTTCCAAATCAGTCAGAGAAGAGGAGAACCCTACATTGTCAATAAATCTCATGTTCTGTCTTTAAAACCGTCTGGTAAACAATTGATGAAGATACACGGAGAAACTTTAAATATAAGTGTAGCCTCATTTTTAAGATTACCTCAATGGCAACAAGATAGAATATACGGATATAAAACCTCTGTAGAATTTAATGAAACTTCTTTATCTCTAGATCCTTATATATTAGGAGTATGGCTAGGAGATGGCACAACATCCCAACCCAGTATATGTACTCCTGATATTGAAATTGTAGCTGCAATTAATCAATTTGCAGAGTCTATCAATAACTATGTATCTGTTAAAGATATACACAGATGTCCCATTTATACTATTACCAATGGAAATAATAAAAAGGTAGTAAAATTGAATGAAAATCTTGAAGAAATAGATATTTATAACAGTCTGACTGAAGCTGTATTATCTATTAACAGGGCTGTTACCAATATATATGAAGCAATTAAAAAGAATATACATTGTACAGGGTACTTCTGGAAAAAAAGTAAGAATAATAGTATTTCATTTTATGATATACTAAAATCTTTAAATCTTCTTGATAACAAACATATTCCTTTTTGTTTTTCTAGAAATTCCAGAGAAAACAGATTACAGTTACTGGCAGGATTACTTGATACAGATGGTTATTTCAGTAATGGAAAGAGTTATGAAATTATACAAAAAAGTGAACAATTAGCCAATGATATTATGTGGTTAAGTCAATCTTTAGGATTTTATACTTCTATTCATTCTAAGATAGCTACTATGAAACGAGCTGATGATTCTGTATACTCTTGTAAAGTTTTCAGAATTCAGATCAATGGCGATATTTGTCAGATTCCATGCAGAGTTAAAAGAAAAAAAGCTAAAGTCAATACTCCTAATAAAGATAATTTAAGATCTCACATAGAGATTAAATCTATTGGTAAGGGGGAGTATTATGGTTTTGAATTAGGAGGATCTAGATTATTCTTTTTAAAGGATTTTACAGTTACTCACAATACCAGCTTCTTAGATGATTGCTTTGTACTGAATCCTTATGATTGGTATATTTCTGGTCTTAATAAAACTGATCTTAAGCTTAGAATTGTCTATAGATCTATGGAGAGAGGAAGGGTTTATAAAATGGCTAAATGGGTTGCTAGAAAAATCTTTCTTGATTATGGTATTATTATTTCTATTAGTAAACTTTTAGGTTGGACAGAAAGAATGTCTAGTGATGAACATGATCTCTTCTTAGCTCATAAAGATTATATTGAAGAGATGAAAGAAGTCATTACAATCATTGATGGTCCAGAAAATCCTATTGGAATTGCTAATGATTTAAAAGCTTTTGCTCTTAAACATGGTAGAATTGAGGATACAGGAGAGTTTACTAAAGTTTATATTCCTAATGAGCCTAATACAATCACTATA
Source organism: Cytophagales bacterium (assembly GCA_038248005.1). Lineage (GTDB taxonomy): Bacteria > Bacteroidota > Bacteroidia > Cytophagales > Microscillaceae > JAABSX01. Next base: position 3,664 of record JBBRUH010000447.1, read on the forward strand.
GTTGTCTTAGATACCATGAATCTTCTTAAATTAACGAAGACATTAACAACTAAGAAAGCTGCAATTGATAAAATGAGTGACGAACTTAGATATGCTAGAGATTTTTATGGATTTTCTCCTGTTGCAGTGAGTCAGTTTAATAGAGATATATCAAATCCTGTAAGATTAAAGAATGGGGATGTTGAGCCTAGGTTGGAAGATTTTAAAGAGAGTGGACAAACTCAGGATGATGCTGATGTTGTTTTAGCTCTCTTTGATCCTATTCGTTATAAAGTGTTAGATTTCTCTGGGTATGACTTAGAAAAACTTACAGATTTAAATGGAGGTAAGTATTATAGGAGTTTAAAATTAATTAAAAACTCATATGGAGAAGATGACATTCGTATTGGGCTTGGATTCTTAGGTCAAGTTGGAATGTTTAGAGAGCTTCCTAGGAAGTCTGACATTACTAATGATGATTATGATGCAATTATTAACAAATCTTATTTTTTAGCAAGATGACATTAAGAGATCAACGACAAGAAGAGTTTGCTGAAGGTTTTATTAACGATGGAATGTTTGGAATATTAAATCTATGTCCACGATTTGGAAAGATAAGAACAACAATAAACATTTTTGAAAGAATAAAACCTAAAAACATTCTCATTGCTTACCCAGACAATAAGATTAAAGAGAGCTGGCAGAATGACTTTATTACACGTGAGTTTAATGATGGAGGAGTTACCTATTCAACACATCTTTCTCTTAAGAATCTTGTAGATAATAAGTATGATATTATTGTAATAGATGAGATACACTTATTAAGTCCTGCACAAATTCAGGTTTGTAAG
>JBBRUH010000448.1:0-4475 GCA_038248005.1 Cytophagales bacterium
ACAAGCCTTTCAATCTGTTTTTGAATTTGAGATAGATATTCCTACCCTTCAAGCTACTAATAAGGAGTTTGCGGGAGATTATACCCTAGTCGTATTCCCATTTACAAAAGCCCTTCGCCAAAAACCCGAAGAAATAGCTACTCAAATAGGACAACACTTGACACAAAATAGCAAGTGGGTAATAAAATATAATGTAGTAAAAGGCTTTCTCAACTTAGTGCTAAAAGAAGATGTCTGGAAGCAAACCCTCCAATTTATCCAGCAACAGCCAGCGTATGGCAATGCCCCATCAAAGAATCAGAAAGTAATGGTAGAGTTTTCTTCTCCCAATACCAATAAGCCCTTGCACTTAGGGCATTTGCGTAATAACTTCTTAGGAGATTCTATTTCTCGCATCTTAAAAGCTAATGGCTATGAAGTAGTCAAAGCCAATCTTGTCAATGATAGAGGAATTCATATCTGCAAATCTATGGTGGCTTATGAGCGTGAAGGCAATAATGAAAGCCCTCAAAGCTCAGGAATAAAGGGTGACCACTTGGTAGGTAAATATTATGTAGCCTTTGACAAAGCCCTTCGTCAAGAAACTTCTGTCCTGCAAGAAGCTGTCTTTCACTCTCAAGAGCAATCCAATACCCCTTATAAAGTAGCTTTTCCTGAAGAGATTCAGAAAAAGATAGATGCCATTGTGGCAAAAATAAAGGAGCAGACAGATGCTAAAAAAATAGGCGAATTACAAGGAGATTTAAAGCAAATCATCCAAAACCAGACTTTCTTAATGCGTGAAGCCAAAGACTTACTTCAAAAATGGGAAGCAGGTGAATCTGAAACATACTCTTTATGGCAAAAAATGAATGGCTGGGTCTATGAAGGTTTTGATGAGACTTACGAAAAAATAGGGATTTCCTTTGATAAAGTCTATCACGAGTCTGAAACCTATCTTTTGGGTAAGGATATTATCCAAGATGGATTGTCAAAAGGCGTTTTTTATCAAGAAAAAGATGGTTCAGTTTGGATAGATTTAAGTGCTGATAAACTAGATAAAAAACTATTGCTCCGCTCTGACGGCACTTCTGTCTATATGACCCAAGACCTCGGTGCAGCAGATTTAAAGTACAATGATTTTAAAATTGATAAATCGGTCTATGTAGTAGGCAATGAGCAAGATTACCACTTCCAAGTGCTTTTCAAGATATTAGAAAAACTAGATAGACCTTATGCCAAAGGGCTTTATCATCTTTCTTATGGCATGGTAGATTTGCCTACTGGTAAGATGAAATCAAGGGAAGGTACAGTAGTAGATGCTGATGATTTGATAGCTCAAATGCTAGAGATAGCTAAGCAAAAAACGGATGAACTAGGCAAAGCAGATGATTTTGAAACCGAAGAATTACAAAAATTATATCATCAAATCGCTTTAGGAGCTTTAAAATACTACCTGTTAAAAGTAGATCCACAAAAGCGAATGATGTTTAACCCAGAAGAATCAGTAGATTTTGAGGGAGATGCAGGGCCTTTTATTCAGTATAATTTTGCTCGAATATCCTCTCTGCTCAGAAAAGCAGAAGGCTTAGGAATCAAAAAAGAGAATATGGAGGCTTATACAGACCTTAAGCCAAGCGAAATAGCCTTGATACAGATTATCTATAATTTGCCTAAGAAGATAGAAGAAGCTGCACAAAATTATTCGCCTTCTATCATTTCACAATATGTGTACGAAGTAGCCAAGACCTATAGTAAATTTTACAATGATTGCCCTGTTTTGGTAGCAGAAACTGACTCAGCTAAGAGTTTTAGATTGGCTCTTTCTGCACAGACAGCACAAGTATTAGAAAAAGCAATGGGTCTTTTAGGAATAGAAATGCCTGAGAAAATGTAATTTCTGCAACTAATCAAATTTGAAATTAAGATATTTGGAGATAACTTTTCAAGTATCTCAATTCCTACACCGTTGCCTGTGTCTGTATAGGCAATGGTATAGAAATTATCCTTACTAAGCTACCTCTTCAAAATAAAGCCCTCATTTAGTGCCAGTAAAGCTCTCATTATCAGATTATTACAAACTCATCTTTCATCACTTTCTTAGGCATCTTCTTTCACACCAAAAGCTAAATCACCTGCATCTCCTAGCCCTGGCACAATATAAGATTTTTGATTAAGTTCTTCATCAATTGCTCCTGTCCAGATATGTGCCTCAGGAAGTCGCTTCTGGAGATAAGAAACCCCAGGCTTGCTTGCTATGATAGAAACCAAATGCACAGACTTTGGCTTGCCATGAAATAGTAAAGAATCATAGACAGAAACAACTGATTTGCCTGTAGCAAGCATCGGGTCTATCATAATCAAAACCTTACCCGTTAAATCAGGTGTAACCGTATAACCTTGCACTATATCAAAAGAATTATCAGATTCCATAGGACTGCGATAAGCACCTACAAAAGCACTTTCAGCTTTGTCAAATACATTCAAAAAGCCTTGATACATTGGTAATCCAGCCCTCAGAATTACTGCTAACACAAGCGAATCACTCAGAAAATGTGTAGAAGATACGCCCAAAGGACTTGTTACTTTAGCGGGTTGATAATTAAGTGTTTTAGAAAGTTCATACGCAAGTAATTCTCCCAGACGCTCTAAGTTTATCCGAAAGCGAAGACTATCTTTTTGAACATTGACATCACGTAAGTCTGCTAGATAATGATTAGCTATCGAGGCTGTCTGACTCAGTTCAAATAAGTATGGATTTTGTTGATGTTGCATTATTGTAGGGATTCTTGATAAAGCTTTAATTTAAATGCTAAAATTTAAACTTCAAATCTATTGGCCAAAATTTTTTAAAATTTTATGCTTTTCTTTGAAATAACAATTTATTTTGTGAAATTACAAAAGATTACTTCATACTAAGCCTAAAATTAAATAACCTATGAGCAATCTATCAAACGCTAATGTCAATATTGAAGAGCGTATTGCTATATTAAAAAAAGTAAGCATTTTTGATCAGACAGAACCTTCTGTGCTAATAGAAATAGCCGAAGCAATGACTGAGAGAACCATCAAACCTGAGCAGACTCTTTTCAAAAAAGGAGAAGTAGGTAAAGATATGTATGTAATCATAGAAGGTGCGGTGCGTGTTCATGATGGTAGTTACGTGTTTGCAGTATTGAGAAAAGGGCAAGTTTTTGGAGAGTATTCATTGTTAGAATCAGATGCTACTTCTAGATCGGCTTCGGTTTCTGCCATTGTTAAGACCAATCTTTTAGCCTTAAGTCAAGGTATTTTTTATCAGCTCATGGCAAATCGTATTGAGATAGTAAAAGGTATCTTGAATGTACTCATCAAACGCTCTCGTCGCCAAAACTACTTTGAGGAGAAAATGAACGAGCAAAGTATAGAGTTAGAAAAACAAAGAGACTTAATTACCAAAGAAAAAGAAACCTCTGAAAAACTTTTACTAAATATACTTCCTGCCGAAGTAGCGGATGAACTAAAAGCCAAAGGACGTGCAGAAGTAAGACAGTATGAAATGGTTTCTGTACTTTTTGCTGACATCAAAGGCTTTACAGAATCTTCACAAGTACTCTCTCCTGCCGAAGTGGTCAAAGCATTAGAGTTTTATTTTACTGCCTTTGATGAAATTATTCAAAAATATGACATCGAAAAAATAAAAACCATTGGAGATGCCTATATGTGTGCGGCTGGAATACCTAAACCCACTGAAAGTAACCCCATAGACCTAACCCTGGCCGCTTTTGAGATGCAAAGGTTTATGAAAGAACATAAGAAAGCAAAATATGCTTCAAAACAACTGCCTGATTGGGAGTTAAGAATAGGCATTAATACAGGGTCACTTATTGCAGGTGTCATCGGTCAAACCAAATTTGTGTATGATATTTGGGGAGATACCGTCAATACAGCTTCACGCATGGAAAGTACAGGAGTGGTTAATCAAATCAATGTATCAGAAGATACGCATCAGTACATTAAAGATTTCTTTGTCTGTGAGTCAAGAGGTAAAATCAATGCAAAAGGAAAGGGAGAAGTAGAGATGTTTTTTGCACATCATATCCATCCAGAGCTTTCTGAAGAAGGAGAAGGGCTTATCCCAAATGATACTTTTAGAGAAAAATTAAGCAACTTGAAGCATTAAAAAAGAAAACTATTCTGAAAAGAATACATAAATTAATATTTTATCTAAAAATATTTTAAACTAAAAAACTTGACTTATTAATCATAAGTTTTGTACTTATGGATATTTTGGCATAATTTTAATAAATTTTATTAGATATACATCATACTCTCAAATACAGTCTTATAACGAATTGCTCTAACAATTGTGGTACAAAGTAGAATAGATATTATCAAGGTAAGTAATGGTATTTTTTGGGTAAATATTCACCCACTTAATCTGCGTATTTTATGCGGTTGTCCAGCAGATACTGTAAAGCACCTCAAAAAAAGAGGGCTTGTAGATGTAGTACAAC
>JBBRUH010000449.1:0-4473 GCA_038248005.1 Cytophagales bacterium
GAGATATAATAATTGCCAAAAGGCAAAAAGAAAAAGCAATGAGTTGGTCGCCAATAGGCTCTAATGCCATAGCTGTACTTACCGCTAAATATGATAACCTTGCAACGGAAAATTTACACTAACATTTTATTTGTAGGTCAAAGACAAGTCTTTGACTTATTTTTTTTAGTTTTGATTCTCCAATTTTGTACCATCAAACAAATGCAATGGAACATAAAGCAATTGGTGGTGTTTTACAAAGTATAATAATAACGGGTTGATTATCAAGCAATTAAAATTTTAGAATAATGTAAACTAAAACTTAAATTTTTTCACAACTTTATATTTTTTTTCTAGTAAAAAAAAATACAAAACTCTACGAAGAATATTTGAAATTCTAAACAGCCTAACCCAAAGGTATTCTATAAAGTTGATAAAATGCTAGGTTAATCGCATCTAATTTGAGTGTTTTTTGACTTTTAGCTATAGAGTAGCGTAACCTTTGTAGATTTTTTGATAAGTAAAAGAAATTTAGAGCTATAGAGTTAATTAAAAAAGCATTTTGAGATAAATATGACTATATTTCTGACCAATTTTCACTAATTTTGTTTTGATTAGGGTAGATATGGTTTTATTTATTGTTACACTTCAAATATAACGCGTCCGCCCATTTATTTTAAATCATTTCCTATGCAATAGGGATGGATAGTTTATAGATATATGTGTCTGATTATCAGAAATATAGATATTGAAAAATACTATTTCTTATTTTAAAGATTCTTTAAACAGATATAAAAAACAAAAATATGGAAAACTGGGAAAAAGTATTTAACACCAAGCTTTCACACCAAGCTGAAATAGTCAAAGCCATTTTATTAGACCAAGAAATACATGCAGTTATTCTTAATAAAAGAGATTCAGCTTACGCAGACAGTATTTTAAATGGTAATTTTGAAATCTATGTTCATCCTGATGTGGCATCTTCTGCTCGTAATATAATAGAGAATGACATCAAATTTGAATAAAAATCAACAAGAAATCCCCAAATCCGATAGTCTTCGTAATCGTATCATTTATGGCTTTTCAGGATTCTTCCTAGTCTTAGGAGGGATGATTTGGAATCAATGGTCTTATGGCTTTGTGTTTCTAGTGATATGTATGGTCTGCCAATACGAGTTTTTTAATTTAGTATTTGATAAAAAACAAAAGCTATTAAGAAACTATGGCTTGGTGATGGGCTTTGTATTTTATGTAGGCTCATTTATGATTAGTGCAAGTATTTTGCCTGATATTTTTTATTTTTGGGCATATCCTATATTTGCTGGGACATTTATTTTGGTTTTATACCAAAAAGAACATCCAAACCCTTTTCAGCAGCTCGGTTTTTTATTGCTTGGGCTAGTCTATGTAGTGATGCCTTTTTCTGCCTTGCACTGGTCTGTTTTTTCGGCAGGATACTATCGATATGAAGTTATCTTAGGGATATTTTTTTTAATCTGGATACATGATATAGAAGCTTATTTTATAGGTAGTCGCTATGGCAAGAGGCTTCTTTTTCCACGCATCTCACCCAAAAAATCTTGGGAAGGAAGCATAGGAGGAGGCCTTATGGCTATTCTTATGGCTGTCTTATTACATTTTTATTTGCTCGACTTATCACTCATCCAATGGATTGTCTTGGCATTAATTATCACTATAGCTGGTACCCACGGAGATTTGGTAGAATCTATGCTCAAGCGAAGTTTACAGATAAAAGATTCTTCACAAGCACTGCCTGGGCACGGAGGCTTTTTAGATAGATTTGATAATCTATTGATGAGTGCTCCTTTTATTGCTTTATTTTTGAAAATTTTCTAACCAAAGTTCTATTATTTTTTGACAAAGTACTAATTTTGAAGCATCAAAGAATATTATACGTATCTACTTATGATACATGTTCTTTTTAATAATACACAATATACCTAAAAATTAAAACTAACCTTAAACTATATGTCATACATAGAACCCGCTCCGATTAAAGATAAAGAGAATCCACTCGACTCTATGATGTCCCGCTTTCATGAAGCTGCCCGCTTGCTAGGAATCAGTGATGAGATGTATAATATCCTCAAAACACCTACTAAGCAAGTGATTGTGGGCTTACCTATTACAATGGATTCTGGCAAAATTGAAGTTTTCCAAGGCTACCGAGTAGTTCACTCCAATATTTTAGGCCCTTCTAAAGGAGGTATCAGATATGATATGGGTGTAACTCTAAACGAAGTACAAGCCCTTGCTGCTTGGATGACTTGGAAATGTGCCGTAGTAGATATCCCCTACGGAGGTGCTAAAGGAGGCATTACTTGTAACCCCCGTGAGATGTCTGCTGGTGAACTAGAGAGATTGACTCGTGCCTACACACTATCTATGCTTGATGTATTTGGTCCTGATAAAGATATACCTGCTCCTGACATGGGCACGGGACCCCGTGAAATGGCTTGGCTAATGGATGAATATTCTAAATCTCATGGGATGACCGTAAACTCAGTGGTAACAGGTAAACCCTTAGTATTAGGTGGCTCACTTGGTCGTGTAGAAGCCACAGGTAGAGGAGTAATGGTTTGTGCATTGGCAGGTATGGAAAAGCTCCGAATCAATCCTTACAAAGCGACCTGTGCAGTGCAAGGATTTGGCAATGTAGGTTCACATGCTGCACGTCTGCTACATGAGCGAGGTGTGAATATCTTAGCAATTAGTGATATGTCTGGTGCTTATTATAATGAAAAAGGAATAGACATCGAGGCTGCTGTTGCTTATGTGGAGCAGAATAACCGTAGCTTAGAAGGCTTTACAGGAGCAGAAAAAATACCTGCAGGTGATTTACTTACCCTTAAAGTAGATATCCTTGTTCCAGCTGCCAAAGAAGATGTAATCATAGAAGAAAATATGCATAAAATACAGGCTCGTATGATTGTAGAAGGAGCTAATGGACCTACTGCAGCTATAGCTGATGCTGTCATCAATGATAAGGGAATCTTGGCTGTACCTGATATTTTGGCAAATGCAGGTGGTGTAAGTGTTTCTTATTTTGAGTGGGTTCAAAACCGACTAGGCTATAAATGGACAGAAGAACGTATCCATAGACGCAGTGATAGGATTATGCGTGAAGCCTTTGAAAAGGTTTATAATACTTCTGTAGAATATAAAGTACCTATGCGTATTGCTGCTTATATCGTGGCGATTGATAAGGTAGCTAAGACTTATACTTTCCGTGGAGGGTATTAAGATTCGGTAATTTCTAAACTTCTCTCTTAGACTAAAGAATTTAAGAGAGAAGTTTACTATTATCTCTTAAACTTTGATTTTAATACTTGTAATGCCTTACGAATAATAGGTTTCGGATTAGTAAAAAAAGATTTGAAAAAAAACTTGATAAATTTAAGATAATTTTTTTCGTCTCCATAATAACAGGCACTTAATATCAAGTACAAATTGGATAAACAAGAATGATAAAAAAGATTATTTTTAAATAATCCAGCTACCTTATTTTTTTTAAAAGCATAGCACATATCTTCTTCCATACGTCTGATATTGAGATGCATCTGTGCTGGATGCACACGGTATTTTACCAAAGGCTCTTCAATATATGCAAATTCAGTTAATGAGGCTAACCTAACCCACATATCCCAATCAGCAGAAGTTGATAAATGAGTATCAAAACCTCCTAACTTATCCAAGGTATCTTTGGAAACTATTACACTGGAAGGGCTATGAATTACATTGCTAGAAAGTGAAAGTAAATCTTCTAATACATTTCCTTGTTTACCTTTTACAATCTCAATAGTCTTTTGTGTAAAGGTATCAAATTTAATTTCAGCAGAATGTATGAGCTTAACAAAAGGATTTGATTCAAGTATTTCTACTTTCTTAGATAGATTATTCTCTAAGTATAAATCATCTGCATCCAAAAAAGCAATGTATTTACCCAAAGATTTTTTTATCCCTTCATTTCTTGCAGTAGAGACACCTGCATTTTTTTGATAAAAATATCTTATCCTTTTATCATCAAAAGCCTGAATAATTTTCTCAGATAAATCCGTAGAGCCATCATTCATAATGATTAACTCAAACTCTTCAAAACGCTGAGTCAATACTGATTTTATGGTTTCCTTGATGTATTTTTCTGCATTATAGCAGGGAATTACTACTGAGATTAGAGGTTTACTCATCATTCTTGATAGGTTGTGTCATCCAATATTCCCCAATATGATGTGCATTCTTTACTTTATTGGAAGATAATTGCTTAAAATAGTTAAGATAAGCCTCAAACCCATGTAGCTCCACTAAAAAACATGAAGAAGCTAATATATTTGACATCCAGGAATCATCTTTCAAGAATATATTCTCACCACCTTCTATATCCATTTTAATTAAATCAGGATAGTCACCATTTAACTCTTTTTGTATATCCTCAATAGTATAGACAGGGATTTCAGAAACAAAATCATCAGAAAC
>JBBRUH010000450.1:0-4470 GCA_038248005.1 Cytophagales bacterium
GGATAATCACCATAGGCACTAAAAGAAGCAGATTTATTATCTCTATTGACTGTAAAATTATCCTGTACATCATTGCGAGGACTAATCACATCTAACTCAGGAATAGCAGCACGCAAGGCGGGTACATCTTCATTGGTGAAGCGAATAAATCTTCCTGGCTGTAAGCCTTGATAGGCAATACTTGTCTTTTGAGACCAGACAAAAACTGTATTTTTGGCGATATCAAACTGACTCATTATCCCATTCTCAAAGCCTTTACTAGCACCTAGCATCACTACGAGCATAAAAATACCCCAAGCTACTCCTAGACCCGTCAAAAATGTTCGTAGCTTATGCTTCCGAATCGTGCTTATTATCTCATTCCATTTATCTAAATCAAACATATTTTTTAGCCCCTTTACCCCCAATGGAGTTTTTTTTGTTAGTTAATTTTTCTTTTAAACTTTCTTAACCTTTGTACTCTTGCAGGTCTTGATTCGTCTATGGGCTCTAAGGTGCTTAGATTATCAGGATTAGAACTCCAGATTGCCCACATATCAGCACTTATTTTTTCTAAATAAGCAATTCTCTCTGATTCACTCAGACTTTGGCAAAAGGTAAGATAATTTGCTTCTTTTAGTGCTGTATCTATCTTAGAAAGTCTAGTTATTTTAGCCATTTTAAGTTTTATTTTAACCTTTGATGTATGAAAAATAAAGTAGTATATACATTTTAAAAAGACTTAATATTCTTAATTCCTTAATGGTAAAAAATAAGCAAAATTTAAAGTGTTTAATCTGCCCTCAAAGCCTCTATGGGCTTGATATTAGCAGCTTTCATTGCAGGCATTAGACCCGCAAATGCTCCTGCAATCACTAGCACAATAATAGCAATAAAGGCTACTTCTAAATCTACTTCGGGCTTATAGAAAAAAGGCAATTGTCCACCAGAAGCTTCTATCATATCAATGCCCATTCGCATCAGCTCTAGCAAACCTGCTGCCGTCAATAAACCAAAATAACCCGAAATGGAAGTAATAAAAACAGATTCTTGAATAATCAAACTAATGATAGACCAAGGCGTAGCTCCAATGGCTTTGCGAACCCCTATTTCTTTAGTGCGTTCTTTGACAATGATGAGCATAATATTACTAACACCCACTATCCCAGCGATGAGTGTCATCGTGCCTACTACCCAGACAAACATAGCGATACCCCAAAAAACATTCATAATTCGCTTAAAATTCTCCTCATTATTATTGATGCCAATGGCTTGCACATCTTTAATATCTATTCGGTGTTTTTTGGAAAGTACTTCACGAAGTTTATTTTCTGCTTTTTTAGTGTCTGCTCCTTCTTTGGTTACGACTCTGATATTCTGAACTTTATTTTGCTGACCGAATACATTTTGCAAAGTAGAAAAAGGAATATGTACCCTTTCTTCATTTCTACCATTATTTCCTGAGCTAGTAAATAAGCCAACTACTAGAAAATGAACCCCTTTGATTTCTATGTATTCACCGATTCCAGTGCTGTCTTTTCCAAATAATACATCTTTGACCTTCATTCCTACGAGAGCAACTTTGCGTTTTTCTAGGTCATCCATTTGGTTAAAGAATCGACCTACTGTTAATTTTTCATCACTATTTATAAAGAAGTCAGCACTCTCACCATAGACTCTGTATCCACCTGTATTATTTTTATAATTGACCGTATATTCGCCCCATAAGCCATTGCGAGGGGCTACGATTTCTAACTCAGGAATTTCACGCACAGCGAGTTCAATGTCCTGATTATCAAACTGTATCACACGCCCTGGCTTGAGCCCAAAGGCTGGGATAGTAGTCTTATCACTCCAGACCCATAAGCTATTAATGGCTTGGTCACCAAACTGTCTTTTGACACCATTTTCAAGTCCTTTGCCAGCACCTAGAAGCATTACGAGCATAAAAATACCCCAGAATACCCCGAAGGCAGTCAAAAAAGTACGCAATTTGTTTTTGCGCATGGTACTGAATATCTCTTGCCATTTATCTAAATCAAACATCCAAATCCCTAGAGGGTAATTTTATAGTTTAAAAAAATTATTTATTTGCCTACTCTTTTCTTTTAGGTCTTGGAGACACTTTCAAGCTAAGATTCCTCTTGAATAATTATATTATTTGCATCAATATGAGGTGCTTCCGAATCATCTACAATAAGACCATCTTTAAGGCGAATTATTCTCTGTGTTTGGTCAGCTACGTCTTGCTCGTGAGTTACTATTACAATCGTAATTCCTTTTTTGTGAATGTCTTGGAGAAGATTCATCACTTCTTGGGAAGTTTTAGAATCTAATGCACCCGTAGGCTCATCTGCCAAAATCACTTTAGGTTGAGAAATGAGGGCTCTAGCAAGAGCTACACGTTGTTTTTGTCCACCAGAAAGTTCATTAGGTGCATGTTCTGCCCAGTCTTTCAGACCCACCATGTCTAAGTATTCCATAGCAAGTGCATTGCGTTTGCGGCGAGGCACTTTTTGATAATAGAGCGGTAAGGCTACATTTTCAAGAGCATTTTTAAAGGAAAGTAAGTTAAAAGATTGAAATACAAAACCAATAAAATGGTTTCTGTAATAAGCCGCTTTTTTAGCACTTAGATTTTTGATAAGTGTGTTATTCAGAGTATAAGTGCCAGTATCATAATCATCTAAGATACCCAAGATATTAAGCAAAGTAGATTTGCCTGATCCCGAAGAACCCATAATAGAGACCAATTCACCTTCATGAATGTCCAAATCAAGTCCTTTAAGCACTTGTAGCTTATTTTTTTGACCGATGGAGTAGTACTTATTGATTGCCTTTAAATGAATCATAAAAAAATGGTTATATGGTTTTGATGCAAATTTAATGTATCGCCTAGTAATTTGCAATACAAGGTACTGTATTTTTTGTAAATTTTTTGTTAAAGTCTGTTAAAATTGCTTTAAAGCATCTTAATAATGATAGTTTTTAAAAAATAGTCTATGTACTGTTTTGGCTAAATAGTCGGATAAAACCTTGATGGATTTTGGTGAGACACCAAAATTTTTCGAAGGTGAGACACCTTTCGAGGAGGTATATTTTTCGACAAGATTACCAAACCGCAACACTAGATAACTAAAAACATGTCAAATTACACTAAATCAAAAATAGAGGCTTATTTCAGAGGCTCTCTGTCTGAAAGACACTGATATAAATGAGTGGGTTGCTTGAGAGTTATTTTTTAATTTCAAATGCTGAGTGCATGACATTTTTTAGCACGCAGATTTGACGGATTAAACAGATAAAAATTCGTATAAATCCGCTAAATCTGTGGTAAAGAGATGAGTCCTTGAATATTTCCCTTACTAAATCAATTTCCCCTATTGGTTAGAGCATCTTAACTCACAACATAAAATTTTACGAATAATTTAGGATAAAATATAAAATAAAATACTTAATAAATACATATTTGTATTCATATCCAAATCACGATTACATGATGCAAAAACTTTTTGTATGAGCGTAAGCCTGAAAACTTAGAAGAAAAACTAACACAACTTCGTAAAAGAATTAAAAGGCATAAAGTAGCAATTGTACCAGAACGCTCCTTTCCTAGAATAAAGCTAAAAAGAAATCGCAGAAAATTTCATTTTTCTAAGAAAAGACCTTTTTGAGCATTAAGTTGACAGCATTGAGCGAGATGCTCGTATCAGTTTGCGCATCGCTTCGCTTATACCTAAAGCAGTTTTATTTTTCATTCCGAAAGATTGACGGCATTGGGTGAATATCTCCACAATACTTTACCAGTAGTAAGATCAAAAGCCTCTGTGATGGCAATGTCAGGTCGTGGCATTTCTACCCATCGATATCGATATGGATAATTAGGTGAACTAAGAATTAATTTATCTTTGTGCCTGTATATGCTGTATGTGAAAACTTTTCCTGGTACATTACGGGCGATACTAAGCAGTATTAATGAGCTTTTTTCTTCTTCTTTCAATTCCCACATTACTTTTCCACGTTGGTCTAAAGCGGTAAACCGATATTGGGAATCTTCCGAAATTTCATTTTTATGTTTCAACAGAAAAAAAGTGGAATCAGCATACAAAGGTCTTGCGTCCAAAAAAGCGGGTGATTTTTCACTCAATTGTGAACCAGAACAGTCTGAACCATCCATATAAAAACGGGCACCAGTTGGCTGACCAACCTCCCTACACAGTATAAAAGTCGATTTGGCTGAATTAGCTGGGTCTTTTTTTCTTACCCACCCATACTTATATATCCACTTAACCTTGCTTAAGCTGACATAATCCAATTCGTGCATACCTTCTTCGGAGAGTAGCCAATTGTATTCGGGAGAATAATAAAATCCCTTACCATCCTTGCGAGTCAGGCGCATTTGTTTACTACAAATATCCAAAGAGCAAATACTCCAAAACCAATCGCAAAAGACGAGAATAAAACAGACTGAATATTTTCATTTTCTCTCCA
>JBBRUH010000451.1:0-4450 GCA_038248005.1 Cytophagales bacterium
ATAAAGCCGTGAGTTGCGTTTTGAGACTATTCTAGAAAATGGAAGCTTGCATCATCGTGATTTTACAGTACAGCTACTGGTAGATGAAGATCATATCACTATAGGTACGGGTCTTAGCAAAAAGAAAGCCGAACAAGCCGCCGCAGAAAAAGCCTGCGAAGAATTAAATATCTCTTACTCATCCCAGAGTTGAACAGTTTCATGTTTTAGTGAGATACGAGTTATAAATTATGAGTTATAAGTTTGTAATAATCTAATAATGAGTATTTTACTTAAACTAACTTGCCACTTTATTTAATTATTATTTCTTAGTAACAGTAGTAGATATTCATGATTTTCCCCTCGTGAATTAGTTAATAGTCATTTCTTGCGTCCTTATATCTTCCTAATCGATTATGATTCGTACATTCAAGTTTTAAATGACTTCTTTTACTAACAAAAAGGCTGTTTTTTTGTAATAATAGTAGGACAGTAGAATATTTATTTTTTGACTTTAATTTAAACGAAGACTTTTTCAGATGATTTTTATGTATTTTTTAGTTGCTACATTTGGTTTTACGCTTTTCACTTGGTTTTTTTTGGAGTTGATTCGCCAAGCAGATAATTCACATAGAGGAGATGATGAAGGTGGAATTTCTGTTGAAAATGACTTTCCTATTATAGATTTACCGCCAGGAGGTATCATAGAGGATTTACTAGTGGATAGAGGGCATGGTGATAAGGTGGATATTAATCAGTTTCATTAAGTAGATAAACTGAAGGATAGTTTTTTTCTAAAAATTTGGTAAATTGCCCTTCCAATCAAGGAAAATTAGACCAAGGAATTAGAAATGGATAGCAAGAAATTTAAAATATACAGTTCATCAGCAGGTTCGGGCAAAACCTATACCCTCACCAAAGAATATCTAAAACTAGCTTTACAATCAGAAGACCCTCATTATTTTCGTCATATCCTTGCTATTACTTTTACCAATGATGCCGCCAACGAGATGAAATCTCGTATTGTGAATTCATTGAGAGGTTTTTCGTTTCCAGCACTTATCTCCCCCAAAGAGCAAGCAAGAAGTAAGGCATTGCTTCAAGAAATCTCTGCAGAATTAAAAATCCCTGTTGAAACGCTGGCACAAAGAGCTCAAAGTATTTTTCATAAAATCATTTATAACTATACTGATTTTGCGGTCAGTACCATTGATAGCTTTGTCAATAAAATCGTCAATGCCTTCACTAGAGAGTTAGAAATTCCCTATAATTTTGAGGTTGACTTAGATACAGATGCACTTTTACAAAATGCTGTAGACAGAGTTTTGGCAAAAGTAGGACAGGAAAGTAAAGCACAACTCTCAAGTTTTGTGATAGATTGGGTCAATCAAAAAACCGAAGAAGGTAAAAACTGGAGCAGAATTGCCAACGACTTGGTCTCATTCGCTACTGACTTGATGAATGAAAGTGCTTATCCTTTTCTCAAATTATTAGAAGAATTAGAGATAGATGATTTTCAGAGATTACACCATCAAATAGGCATTTATCAAAAACAAACCGAAGGACAAGTCATAGAAATCGCTAAAAAAGGCTCTCAACTCATCCAAAGTAGGGGTTTGAGCGATAAAGATTTTCATTATGGAGCCAAAGGAGTTCCAGGATATTTTAAGCAAAATCAGGACAGTGATAAGCTAGATATGGGCAAAGGGCCTAACTCTTATGTGATGGCGGCCATAGAAGATGATAAATGGAGCAAAAATCTCAATGCTATTATAGAAGAAATTAAAGGACAACTTGCCGAGTATATCCATCAAATAGAAGAACTCAAAACGAGTAAGGGTGGGGTTTCTATTTTTTTAGAACAACTCAAACCGCAGCTTTATAAACTTGCCCTCATCAAAGAAATAGAAATAGAACTCAAAGAGGTCAAGCGAGAAAATAACACAATTCATATCTCAGATTCTAACAAAAAGATTTCTGAAATTATTCGCCGTGAGCCTGTACCTTATATATATGAACGAGTAGGGGAAAAATATAATCATATTTTGATAGATGAGTTTCAAGACACTTCCGTGCTTCAGTGGCAAAATCTACTGCCTTTGATAGAAAACAACCTTTCAGAAGGATATTTTAACCTAATAGTGGGGGATGCAAAGCAAGCTATTTATAGATGGCGTGGAGGAGAAATGGAACAACTCGTTTACCTTTATAAAAACCGTATTCAAGAGATTGTAGACTTAGGAGGAGAAAACTCTCCTTTTCTGGCAGAAAGATACGAAGTCTTGCGTCAAAATCACCTGCCTGCTCATCTCAACTTTAATTTTAGAAGCTATCAAGAGATTATTCGTTTTAACAATGATTTTTTTGAAACTTTGCTCAAAGCAGGTTTTAGTGCTCAATTTCCGCTTTTTCCTGAGATATATGATGAGAATTTTGCCCAAAATATTCCTCCTCAAAATACTAAAGAAGGTGGACACGTAGAGATAGAGTTTATGGGGGAAGATAAAAATCTCTATGAAGGACAGACCTTAGAGCGTATTCACGAGCTAATAGAACAGCTACTCACTGAAGGGTTTCAGTGGAAAGATATTGCGATACTTACCAGAAATAATTCTAGGGGGAAATTAGTAGCTAATTTTCTCAAAAAAAATGGCATAGATGTACTTTCACAAACTTCTCTTTTACTCGTTTCGGACGAAAAAGTGCGTTTCTTAGTGGCTTTGCTCAAAGTAATCCATAAGCCAGAAGACCGACTTGCCAAGTCAGAAGCTTTGTATTTATTCTATAAAGTAGTCAAAAATGAAACCCCTACACCCATTATCAATCAAAAGATTAATGAGATAGTCAGTGATTCTATCTTAGCCTTTTATGGGAAATTTGCCGATGAAGGATATGCACTCAATTATGCCCGTCTGCAAGCAATGGACTTGTATGAGTTAGTAGAAAAAATGATAGAGGTATTTAAACTCATGCAAGGGCAAGCTCGCTTGGAATATCTTTTTAGATTTTTGGATGTGATTTTACAGTTTAGACTTCAGACCAATACAACCTTAGAAACTTTCTTAGAATATTGGGAAGAAAAAAAGGAGGTTTTAAGTATCAATACACCTAAAGATTTGAATGCTGTCAATGTTACGACCATTCACAAATCAAAAGGATTAGAGTTTCCTGTGGTAATTTTACCTTTTGCAGATTGGAGTTTAGAGCCTAATGCCCAATCTACTTTATGGGTCAATGTGCCAGAGGAGGTATCCAGTATATTTGAATTGCCAAAAGGTCGCCAACTTAAAAGTGCTTTGATTGGGATAAAAAAAGCCCTTGCAGGCACACCCATAGAACCTCAATATAATGGAGAACTGCAAAAATCATTTCTTGAAAACACCAATATGCTTTATGTGGCACTCACTCGCCCAGTTCATCGCTTGTATATTATCTCCAAAATGCAAGAGTTTGAAAGAGAGAGTAGCCAAAAATATGTCAGCTATTTACTTTATCTCTATCTTTTGTCTAAAAATGTTTGGGACAAAGAACAGCATCAATACATTCTCCAAGAGGGAAAACCACTCCAAGACGCAGAGTTGGAAAGTGAGGCTGATTATTTTTATATAGAAGATTTTGTTTCTACGGGTATTCACCGCAAGATAAGACGGAAAAATAGTGAGAAATCTTAGTTTACATACGTCTCTCAAGCCAAGAGACCTTATCCCATAGCTTTTGGCGAGTTTGTGCTACTTGTAGATGCACAAACTCTTGTAAGGTCTGTTTGAAGCTGTGCATCTCTTCTTCACTCCATTTTTCTTGGGTATTTTGATAAAACTCCAAGAATAAGTTTTCAAGGTTTTTATAAGTATTTTTATAAATATTCTCAAAGATAATCTCTATTTCTGATTCCCTTTCAGGGTGTTCCACCAAAAAATGAGCATAGAGATTTATCGTCATTTCTTGCCCTATGAGGTCTTGAATGCCCTTTTGATGAGATTGGAGTATTTTTTTTAATTGATTTTGAAAGTTTGGCATAAGAAAGTAGATTAATTTTTCCCGATTTGAAAACTAGATAGAGAATTTCCTCTTAATTTAAGAATTGTACTTTTAATTGAGTAAGTAATTACTCAATATTGCAAAATTTGGGGTTATTTTTAAATAAATCAGAGATATTTGCAATTATTTTCAATCACATCTGTAAATAATACTATTATATGATATTTTCACAAAAGCTCCAAAATCTTACATAGTCCAAGAAAGCTATGTTCTTTTCCACTAAATTGTATTATATTCCCATTTGTGGAAAAATGAGTAGAGGTTGTTTTTAATATTAGTGCTGATTATCAGGTACTTAGCTATTTTTTTGAGCCTTGGCATATCTTTGGTAATTAACGTAAGCAATTAACACAAACTACAAAATACTTACGAAAATGAAACAAACATACAGACTTTCCTCCGATGCAATTTCTATCCAAAATGTAAAAGAAAA
>JBBRUH010000452.1:0-4444 GCA_038248005.1 Cytophagales bacterium
ACTGATTATTCTCTTCAGAGTGACAAGCCACTCAGAGTACCTTATGATGTGAAGCGAATCATAGATACTCCTTATATCAAAGACCGTTTTCAAGAGATTTATTTTGTGATAGATTCTTTTGAGCAGATTTATAATTCAATAGGAGAAATAGAAGAACTTATAGATCAGCTAGTAGAAGCTGAGTTGAGTAAATCTGTTTAGAGATTATGAATCTACTAAGCCATTAATGTTAAATGCTTGGCAATGAGAAATCATTGTCAAGCATTTTTGATGAGTAATTTTCAAGTCAAATAAATCACTAAATAGATAAAAACTGAGATATGTAAGAAATGGGCTTAAATCTCATTTTTGGAATAGGCTCTCAAAAGTAAAATATTATAACACTTATCTATATATTAAGTGCTTGACTACTAAATAGTTGACTTTATGGTGTTAAATTAGACTATACTGAAAAGAGTTCACCACTTAAAACTGGTTGAAAATTTGAAAAAAGCCCGCCAATTTGATGGGCTTTTTCTTTTTTACCCATCAATATCTTAGGTATTTAGTCTAATATTTCTTTTAATGTGTTTACATTAGCACAGAATATCTTAAGTAGATAGTCAAAATTAGTTTACACTTTTATTTTGTTATAAGAACTTGATTATCAAAATCTTACTAAAATAATCCATCATTTATAACTCATCACTTGTTTTAAATAAAGATGATTAAAAACCTACTGCTGGTAGTTGGGCTAATTCTCATCTTATCAAGTTCTCTTCACGCCCAAAAAAACGTAGAAACGCAAAATCTACTTTGGCTTGGTTATCATCTCAAGGTAAAACTCAATGAAAACTGGCGAATTAGGCAAGAAATAGAAGAGCGAATGTATTGGTTTCCGTGGAGACAGCATCAGTATCTTTTAAGAACTAATCTTGAGTGGAGGTTCGCCAAAGACTGGAATCTAGCTGTAGGAGGTGCTTATTTTGTAAACACCTTGCCACAAGACCCCATAAAAGTAAAAATAGACAATCAATCAGAACTTAGACCTCAGTTTGAATTAGCCAATAAACAGGTGTTATCTAGTAAATGGAATCTATTGCATAGATACTGGACAGAATTTAGATTTTTTGAAAGCTTAGAGCAAGGTGGTTTTAAATTTGAAAATATCAGAGTCCGATATAGATTAGAACTCCATTACAAGCCTACTTCGGAGATTACTTTAAAGGCTTTTGATGAGATTTTTTTGAACGTGGGAAATAAAATTGTTCAAAATGTCTTTGACCAAAACAGGTATGGAGCGAGCATACAATACATGCCTTTCCCAAAATTGGGTCTTGAACTTGGATACATCAATTTATTCCAACAGCGTAAATCAGGCATAGATTTTTATAACAGGAATATCTTAAAATTTACCTTACATCATCTCATTCAATAAAAATCTTTTAAAACTCATAAACAATCGAGGTTTATTCTTATTTTATTTATTTTTAGACTTTAAGAAAGGAATCATCCTTTTTATGAATTAAATTTTTAGTAAAAGAATAAACTTATGGAAATCAAAGGATTAACAGCACTCGTTACGGGTGGAGCATCAGGCTTAGGAGAAGCTACTGCACGCAGATTACATGCGCACGGTGCAAACATCGTCATCATAGACCTCAATGAAGAAAGAGGCAATGCACTCGTCAAAGAGCTAGGAGAGCGTATCAAATTTCAAAAAACCAATGTATCTGACGAAGCACAAGTGCAATCAGCCATAGATTTGGCAGTGAGTAGCTTTGGTTCTTTGCACGTGGCAGTGAACTGTGCGGGTATCGGCTCGGCTATCAAAACGGTGGGTAAAGAAGGACCACATCCTCTAGATATTTTTAAAAAAGTAATAGATGTCAATCTGATAGGTACATTTAATGTCATTCGTTTGGCTGCCTTTGCAATGGAGCAAAATACGCCCAATGAAGGTGGAGAACGTGGTGTAATCATCAATACGGCTTCCGTAGCTGCTTATGATGGACAAATAGGACAGGCGGCTTACTCAGCTTCTAAAGGTGGTGTAGTGGGAATGACTTTGCCAATAGCCAGAGATTTGGCCAGAAGTGGAGTGCGTGTTATGACCATTGCCCCAGGTCTGTTTGCTACGCCTTTATTGGCTTCGCTTCCAGAAGAGGCTCAAGAGTCATTGGGCAGACAAGTTCCTTTTCCTCCTCGCTTGGGCAAGCCCGATGAATATGCACAACTTGCTACACAAATCATTGAAAATCAGATGCTTAACGGAGAAGTGATTCGCTTAGATGGAGCAATCAGAATGGCTCCTAAGTAGAAATGAGTGATGAGTGATTTCGGTTCGTAAAGACACGAACTGAGGATTAGTTTTTTTACAGTTCGTTTCTTCACGAAATACCCCTATCCTAAATCCTTTTCCTTCAGGAGAAAAGACTTAAACACTTGATTATTAAAGTCTTGATTCCCTTTGAAGGTGTCGGAGTTTAACCTATCTTACACTTTCCAAGTCTGTCAGACTTGAAAAGTGTCTTTTTTTTTCGTGTTTCGTGTCTTCACGAAACAGCATTGATTTCGGTTCGTGAAGACACGAACCGAGGTTTAGTGAAAATATGAACCGAGGTTTAATGAATATATGAATCAAAGTTTAGTGAAGACATTAACCGAGTTTTAGAACTTACTATTCCAAAATTTCTTTCACCTTTTCGGCTACAAAATGAGCTGAGATTCGCTCCATACAGGCTTTATCGCCTCGCAAGCAGGGTTTATTGCCATAGACTGAGCAAGGGCGACAAGGTAACTCTTCTACAGAAACTTGCACAAAGTTACTTTTGGGCTGATACAAAGGTGCAAAACCAATGTCAGGATGTGTAGCTCCCCAAATAGAGATTACAGGAATGCCAGAAATGGAAGCCAAGTGCATGTTAGAAGAATCCATCGCAATCATCACATCTAAGTCTTGGATAAGTTGCATCTCCGCTGATAAGGGCAATTGCCCTGCAACACAGAATAACTGCATGGGATTTGACTGAGCAATGTTTTCAAGTTGTTCTACTTCGGAAGCTCCTCCACCAAATAAGAAAATATGTATGTTCTTACCTTTGAGTGTCAATTCACTAATCAATTCTTTTATTTTTGAAATTCCCCAAATCTTGTTTTCATGTTGGGCAAAGGGAGCAATTCCAATCCATTTCTGAGCATTATTCTTTTTGGGTAGCGTATGTTTGTCTAAAAAGCTATCTAAAATAGCTCTATCCCTATTTTCTAAATCAAAGAAATGAGGTTTTTTTAAATCAATGTCTAACCCTGCTCTTTGAAAAACAACCTTGTATCGCTCAGTAGTATGTGTAAGGGCTTGTCTTTTTTTATGTTCAGGGCGAGTCATCTTCTTTTTGTCAGCCCTACTTTTTTGATAGGTAAAGCATTTAAGTCCAGAAGATTTAAAAAAAATCTGTAAGACACGTGAACGCAAACTTTGATGTAAATCCAAAAAGTAATCAAACTGATTAGATTTTAGTGTGCGATAGAGTTTGTATAGGCCAAAAAAGCCTTTGTAGTCCTTTTTAAAATCAACTGCATGTATTTTCAATCGGGGTAAATCCTCAAAAAAAACGGCATAACTCGCCCTCGTCAGCAAAGTAATCTGTACCTCAGGGTACGCCAATAAAACAGCTTTGAGAACGGGATAAATCAATATTACATCTCCCATAGCCGAAAAACGACAAACCAATACATTTAGATTTTTGGGCGAAGATTGACTTACTTTGCTCATTTGTTTTGCTTATTTATTCTGGTAAAGTTGAGGGTTTAGGCTTTGGTCATTATACATTTTTATCTGGCGATATACTTTGACATAACGTACTCCTTTTTGAATATCTTCAAGCAATTCATCAAAGGTAAGCCCTAAATCTTGCTTTTGTTCTAGCAAAATACTAAGCTTAGATTCACACTTGGTGATGTGAGCTACATCCGCATCTGTGCGTTGGGTTTGTTCTTTCATGTGGTAAATCTTAAGCATCAAAATAGACATACGGTCTATCAGCCAAGCGATGCTTTCGGAGTTCATCTGGGCACTAGGTTTTTGCTCTACTTTTTGAGCCTGAAAATATGCCATAAACCAATCATCTACCTGCTCTACCATGTCAGTTCGCTCTTGGTTAGAGTGGTCTATTCGTCTTTTGGTTTCTATAAAAACTTCATTAGAGATGTCTTTTCTACGGATAATATCCTCCAAATGCCACTGCACGGTATCTATCCAGTTTTTTTGATATGCCAAGCCTGACAGACTTTGTGGGGCATAAGGGTTATGAATAGAAGTATTGATGTCATCTTTTTGATGATAATCAGCAATGCTTTCTTGAAAAATATGATAAAGTTCTGTTGCTGAAAGTATAGTTTGGGAATCTTGAAAAGATAATGGCTCGCTCATAATTTTTTAGCTTCTTAATTTAAGC
This sequence comes from Cytophagales bacterium, assembly GCA_038248005.1. Classification (GTDB taxonomy): domain Bacteria; phylum Bacteroidota; class Bacteroidia; order Cytophagales; family Microscillaceae; genus JAABSX01. The sequence goes on from JBBRUH010000452.1 coordinate 4,434, forward strand.
CACAAAAATAC
>JBBRUH010000453.1:0-4427 GCA_038248005.1 Cytophagales bacterium
CCCAGGAGTAGGGGCAAAGGGCTATGAAAAACTTTCTGCACAAATCGCAAAGCCTTATCGCTTAGATAAAAAAGGAACTATTTTACAAGGGTTTTTGCCTTCGGAAGGGTTACAAACTAGCACGGGAATGGTGTCTTGCATAGAAGACTTAGCCAAATATGCCAGAGGAATTTACCAAGATAAATTACTTAAACCTACTTCAAAGCAAAAAATGTGGACAGCCATGCATTCTACTGAAGGAGATACACTAGTGTATGGCTTAGGATGGTTTATAACTCAGGTAGAGGGCATGGAGGTTATATGGCATTATGGTCAAGAAGAATGTTATTCTACTGTGCTAATGTATGTACCTGAAAAAAACGTAACACTCATCATGCTTGCCAATAGTGCGACACTCTCAGACCATGGGCGAATGCTCAGTGGCAATCCTGCTCGTTCTGCTCTTTTTTGGGCTTTTTTTAAGCACTTGATATTTAGTTCACCACAATCTGCAAACAAACTGCCTACTTGGGATGCTCCTCTCACCGAATGGAAAAAAGCTTTAGAGACTCTGCCTGAGGAATTAAAATCACAAGCAAGAGAAACCCTAATTAGTCGTCTAATGGTAAAAAGCTATTTAAGTGATTACCAAGAAAAATACAAAGTGGAAACTAAAGAAAATGCAGAGTTTTTAGCTACTCATTTTCCAAAAGAAATGGAAAAATTAGCAGACCCACAGATATTATATGTACTACTTAGCCTAGTAAAACAAGGCGATTATCTGCTCATATCACTCACAGAAGTAATCTTGCAGAATACACTTGAGAAAGATAAGTCTCCTTATGTAGCATATCTAGCAGGCAGATTTTATCAGATAGTCAAAGAAAATGAGACTGCTTTGTCTTATTTCAAGCAAGTGGCAGATTTACCTAACTTTTCATTTCGTTGGTATCAGGTTTTAGCTACTTACGAGACAGGAGAAATATTATACAATCAAAAATCAGCCTCTGCCAATATTTATCTTAAAAGGGTAATTAACTGGGGATGGAATCTAGAGGATGTAGTAACTAAAGCACGGCAGAGGATTAAGTAAGCCCTCAGCAAGAGATTAGTTATAAGTTATTAATTGTTAGGTTATTAAGTCATTGATAATGAGCGTTTCGGTCAAAATAAATGTCCATTTTGTTTTTAAATCATTACTTAGACATAAAAAAAGCCTCAAAACTAAGTCTTGAGGCTTTTGAAATACATATACTTACCTTTTAATAAAATTTGTATCGTTCGTCTTCAATATAAGCAGCCTTTTTGATGGCTTCTGCTATTAAGAACTGAATTCTTTGATTGAGACGTGTTTCTATATCGTTTTTATATTTTGAGTAATCTGCAATTTTAGCCGCAGGAGTAAGACTTACTAGCTCTAAAACCATTACACCCGTTTCATCAGCAAAAGCATCTGTACGTTTTCCTTTTTTCAATCCGAAGGTTTTACCAATCGCTACTGGGTTAAATCCAGTATTAGAAAGCACATTACTACCGAGTGAGATGTCATTGGCTGTACTTACTAAGGCTTCTGTTCCATAGCTTTTAGCCATATCATCTAAACTTTTGCCTTTGTTTGCGTTTAGTTTTTTAGTAATTTGCTCAGATTTTAATTTCTTAGCTACGGCAGCAGTCAGTTCCTCACGGAAAATCTCAATGTCAGAATCTCCCTTGCTTGTTTTTTCAGTGAGCGTAGCGATGATGTATTTATTCTGTTCTTGGATATTAAATACCTCAGAAACATCTCCTACACTTGCATCATTAAAAGCCCAACGGATTACTTCTCTTGCTCCTTGAATAGCTCCTAAGTTAGAAGCAGTATTAGATAGTTTATTAGCATTGAGCAATACTAATTGAGTATTCTTTCCTACTTCTTCACGTAATTTATCACCAGTTTCACCTGCAAGTTTAAGTTCTTCTGCTTTATAGAGTGCTTCATTTAAAGTCTCTTCAGAAGGTTCTAATATCATTTCAATAGTCGCTATTTTATAGGCTGTCTTGTTAGCAGGTTGAGTAACTTCTATGATATGAAATCCAAAGTCAGTTTCTACAAGGTTAGGAAGTAAGCCTGGATTTTGCACACCAAAAGTAGCTTGTTCAAAAGGACTTACCATTTGTCCACGTCCATACCAGCCTAAATCTCCACCACGCTGGGCAGTACCATCTTGACCATATTTAGCAGCCATCTCAGCAAAACTAGTTCCACCCTTGAGTTGTGTGAGCACATCATTGGCTTGTTTGCGAGCTTCGTCTTTTTGCTCAGGTGTAGATTGTTGGTCTGCTTTAAACAAGATGTGTCTAGCTCTCACATATTCTACACTGTCTTCTTTGACATCAGATACTTTAAAGATTTTATAAGCTTTGCCATCAATATAAGGACCGTAGATACCACCTTTTAGAATAGCAGGATTTTTATCAAAAAGGATAGTTGGAATTTGCCCAACAGGTTTAAAAGCATATTCTGAAGCATTGTCAGAGTTAATCATCATAAAAGCTGAATCATTGGGTGCTTTTGCAAAATCTTTGGCTATTGCCTTTATTTCTGTATAAAATGCAGCACTATCAGCAGCAGAAGGATTAACATCAAACACGACATAGTCTAAACTACGGGTTTCTTGTGCTTCATATTTATTTGGGTTAGCCTTCAACTCCTCTTTAAGCATCTCATCAGTAATTTGAGAGGTGAGGGTAGAATCTACAATAGAAGAATAAGGTACATACACATATTTTACTTCTGCCTTACTACTTTGATTGGTATATTCACGCTCGGCTTCGGCAGTAGTTACATAAGAAGACATGCGAATCAAGCCTTCGTATTTTGATTGCATGCGGCTTTTGCGAATCCCATCTTCAAAGGCAGCCCACTGAGCTTGTTGTTCTACTGGGCGTTGACCAAGTGTCTTTAAAAACTCTACAACTGCGTTTTTATTAAAAACACCCGTTTGAGGGTCTGTAAATTGCTGGCGAATTTGTGGGTGGATAAAAAGCGAATCGCCTTGTACCATTTGATATAACTCTTCATCTCCTACACTTAATTCAAGTTTTTCAAACTCTGAAGTATAAGCATATTCAAAAATGAAACTGTTCCAAACTTGGTCACGGATACCATTTAATTGGGCATCTTGAGGATTTTGTCCAGTTTGTTGTCTATAGTTATTAATAGATTGTTTTAGTTGTGCGTCATAGGCGGCGTACTCCACACTTTGTCCGTTGATTTTACCGATATATTGTTTTTGACCTCCAAAAAGACCACCACCTAAAAAATCAGTTAATACGAAAGCAATAATCGAGATAGCGATGAAAAAGATTGCTACCCCTGAATATTCTCTAATTTTGCTAATAATTGCCATACTTTCACGTCAAGGTTTTAAAAAATTCTTGCAAATATACAAACCCTTCCTGAAACCACAAGCATAACAAGAAATTTTGTATAAATGCAAGAACTGATTTTCCTTTGACTAGAAAAATAAGCCTATACTCACAATAAAGTTGGTATTACGGTTAGAGACTTGTGTGAAAGGTTCTAAACCTGCATAAATACTATTAGATTCAAAAGAATAAGGCTGATAGATTTGGTTAGAGCGTGAATGTATGACTGCCAAATCAGCATACCAATCTGTCAGACGTACTCCTATGCCTCCTGTGATGCGTGTGATTTTACGATTAATGTCTAAAGTACTTCCAAAATTATCATAAGGATCTCCTTCTAAGGCATAGCCTCCACGCAGACGAAAGTTTTGATAACGAAACTCTCCCCCTGCCCTGATATTCCAAACGGGCTGATAAAGCTGCTCAATGGTCTGATTATCAGCATCAAATACACCAGCAAACTCTCTGTTGCGAAGATTCATATTATCATAAGCTACATATTCGGCATCTAGAGACAAGAAGCCATATTTTTCAAAGAAGAAAGCCGTACCTACATTGGCACGCCAAGGAGTTTGCAGGCGATAATTAAAATTACCAGGAAGAGTAGATTCATCAAAGGTATCTATAATCGTAGGGTCATCTGCAGAGTAAATATTAGAGATAAAATTAGTATTAAACTCTTCATTTAAGGCATATATAGTAGGAGTACTAAAGCTTGCCCCTATTCTTACGGCATTGATAGGTCTAAAAATCATCCCGACAGTGGCATTGATGCCTGTGCCTGTTACATTTAATCTATTGGTTTCTGTGAAATTATCAATGAAAGAGCCAGTACCTGTGAAGTCTTCTGAGTAAATCCTATCTTGACTATAATTGAGTAGCATTACTCCTAAGGTAGCTCCAAAATAAAATTTATCATCATAGTTTCCTGCTGCAGAAAGTGAAAACTGGTATTGAGAACCCTTGGTCTCTACTATTTCTTTTTGTTGTGGAGCAAAAAGATTTTCATTCTCGTCACGTGCAAAGGTAAAATACTCATC